>JAKLFM010000210.1 GCA_022711175.1 Bacteroidota bacterium
TACCGGCTTTAACCTGATTAAGAAGCAGCCGGGAGATATGCAGTTGATTGTATAAACGACGGAAAACGGTTTTGTATATATCTTTACAAAGTTATTAAGTTATTGTTCAGGAAATAAACTTTAATGAAATGAAGTTTTGCGCAGTTTTTCTACTCAGTTTGGCCTTACTTACAGGTGCCGGCATAAATGCACAAAATGCCATAAAGACTTATAGATCAGCCTTATACAGCGACACGATTGATGTATTGCACTACGATATTCATCTCATGGATATCAATGTGACGCAAAAAACGCTGAAAGGTTACACCGAAGTGAAGTTCACACCATTGCTGAATGGTGTGTCAGCGCTGCCTTTGGAGTTAATAAATCTTACGGTTGATTCAGTAACCCTGAATGGAAACATTGTATCAAATTTTGTCCATGAAGGCGTTTTGTTAAGAATTCCTTTGCCTGTGGTGATGAATTCCGGCGATACTGCGGTTGCGGGCATTTATTACCATGGGAAGCCT
>JAKLFM010000211.1 GCA_022711175.1 Bacteroidota bacterium
GCTTATCAAGATATTGATATACAAGATGATACATTATAAAAGTTATTAACAATTGTTAATAACTCGCGTTAAAACAATGTTTGGTTCTTTAGCTAAAAAAGCTTGACCCGGCCCCTCGTTTCGTTGTACTTTTAATTCACCGGACACGATCATGGAGACCGGCCGCAAACCGGGAGAAAGAAGTTTCGAGAGGAACAACCGACGACCGGCAAACTGCAAAACCAGGAACAGAAATTCTGCAAAGAACAAACGGGACAGGCAATGCAGGAGGTCAGAGCAAAATAGCTGGTACGCAAGTACCGGTAACGTTGCAGGAGAACATAAGCACTTACGGGTGCTGAAATTCACCGCTCCATATCAGGAAGATCGACTCAGCGGCTGAAAGTACTGCTTCGCAAGAAGTAAATACCTGAAACCGCAACTGACAACCTGAAGAACCTTAATGGGAGAAACAGGGGAAACAGCAAAAGAGTCGGGCAACACAGTGCACATGCGCTGGTTGTTTAAT
>JAKLFM010000212.1 GCA_022711175.1 Bacteroidota bacterium
GCATCAATCTATCTTGCATCGCCTGCAACCGTTGCAGCCTCGGCGATTACGGGCGTGATCACCGAACCCAGGATTGTAAAGGGCGACGAACTTTTCCCGTTCAATCCGCCCCAGAGCAAAACAAACACAATCAGTGAGGGAGAAAACAGGAGAGCGGGCAATATATGGAACTACGCCGATGTTGATAACCTGAATACTGACCAGATGTTTGCAGGCAAGCATACATACAGTGTCATGAGTTCAGATGCAGCAGCAATCCTGCCATTGCTTTTCGGAGATTTCGATCCGTCGTTCAGCAGCAATGCGAAGCCCGGCGACATAATCATGGCGGGTGAAAACTTCGGCTGCGGCAGTTCTCGCGAGCATCCTTCGGTAGGACTCGCTCACCTCGGCATAAGGGCGGTGATAATCAAATCCGTAAACCGTATCTTCTACCGTTCCTCCATCAACCAGGGATTGCCGCTCATTGTCCACAAGGAGGCCGTGGAAGCTTACAGACAGGGTGACA
>JAKLFM010000213.1 GCA_022711175.1 Bacteroidota bacterium
CACGAACAATCCGGGCTGTCGTTGAGAGAAAGCGAGGCGTTGTTCTCGTCGTCTCCGGTCGCGTGCGACTTCGAGAGAGGGGCGTTGGAACAGTGAAGCGCGCGCTGTTGCGAGGAGCATCCACAAACTGCCGGTGAAGGCGTGCGCCTTCTTGTAGAGGGCCAGCAGGAGGTAGCTGATGAGTGCGCACAGTATCTGGATGCGCACGGCGTTCTCGCTGCGTCCAAGAAAACGTTTGATCTTCAGGTGCTGCTTGATCCATTTGAAGAACAACTCGATCTGCCAGCGATCCTTGTAGTGCTGGGCGATGACCGAGGCCGGGGAGTCCAGGTCATTAGTTGCGAGGATCAAAGGGCGCTCCTTGTCAGGCCGAGCGACGACGATGCGCCGGAGTGGCTTCTCGTAGCGATTACGCCTGCCACCCCCCTGATGCCGGTAGGTGAAGCGCACAATCTGATCTTCCAGAATCGTGTCGCGATCCGCCGCGGCGATGGGCCGTGAGGTTTC
>JAKLFM010000214.1 GCA_022711175.1 Bacteroidota bacterium
TGATTACTATTTCTTAAGCCATTCAATAATCCGTTGTCAGAATCGCTCAAATGGGGAGTTAATTAATCTGTATCTTTGCAAAAAAAACAGCATAATTCCATTCCAGGCAAACTGTCCTGAATCGAAAAAGAAACCAGCAATATGGAACCTCATATTTCAAAGTTTGCAAATGTAACCAAGGTTACTACCCATGTTTTGCAGGAAATGAAACATAAGAACGAAAAAATCGCAATGCTTACCGGATACGATTTTTCGATGGCGCGTTTGCTGGATAAAGCAGGGATCGATGTAATACTAGTAGGTGACTCAGCCTCCAATGTAATGGCAGGCCACACTTCCACCCTGCCAATAACCCTCAATGAAATGATTTACCATGCCTCCTCGGTAATTCGTGCAGTAAAAAGGGCATTGGTCATCGTAGACATGCCATTTGGAACCTATCAGGGAAATTCAAAGGAGGCATTGAGTTCTGCTATCCGGATTATGAAGGAATCGGGCGCCGATGCT
>JAKLFM010000215.1 GCA_022711175.1 Bacteroidota bacterium
CCCCTTGCGCTGAGGTCAGCGATAATATGACCGTTACTTTCAATGCCCTGCCTACCATCAATGCAGGTCCCGACCAGGTTGTTTGTGCCAGCGTGGCTTCTGTGACTATGGCCGGCTATTCTTTTACCGGTGCTACAGGAGCGGTTTGGTCCGGTGGAGCCGGTACTTGGGCAGCAGATGTATATACCCCCACCGCCGCTGAAATCGCTGCCGGTTCTGTTGTTCTCACTTATACTACAAACACCGCTGCCCCTTGTGCTGAAGTCAGCGATAATATGACCGTTACTTTCAATGCCCTGCCTACCATCAATGCAGGTCCCGACCAGGTTGTTTGTGCCAGCGTGGCTTCTGTGACTATGGCCGGCTATTCTTTTACCGGTGCTACAGGAGCGGTTTGGTCCGGTGGAGCCGGTACTTGGGCAGCAGATGTATATACCCCCACCGCCGCTGAAATCGCTGCCGGTTCTGTTGTTCTCACTTATACTACAAACACCGCTGCCCCTTG
>JAKLFM010000216.1 GCA_022711175.1 Bacteroidota bacterium
GGTGAAAGTGTTTTTCTTGGTACTGCACGAATACAGCACTGCCATGCCCGAGAGCACAACTGTAATAATAACAAACCTGGAAAAATGGCTAAATCTCAAGATAACTTGTTTAAATGAATACTGCTTTTGACAGTACAACCATAATAACTCACAGAGTGCAAAAATATTTTATTTTTAATTAAGTAGCAATAATGGTTTGCAGCTGACCGGCAGTATTGCCTGCAGGCATATATAGCGGGGATTATTAAAACAAATCTGCTTTCTGTGCTGAAGAACCCGGCAAGCCGTTAACCAGCCGCAAAGCACTAATCGGCAAAACAGATTTTCTGCGTGGGATTTCAGCAAACATCATATGGCTGATTTTTCCGATATTTGCAGAAAATTACTGAGTGCCTTATTATAAATGAGCGTAAAAGAAGAAGGCCAGAAAGTTTGGCAATTATTGCTGAACCGTCTCCGCGACAAATACCGGTTGGTTATCCTCAACGAAGAGACTTTTGAGGAG
>JAKLFM010000217.1 GCA_022711175.1 Bacteroidota bacterium
TTTCATTTTGAAGGTCATGGGATCATCAGAACGCTTCAGTGTGGCCTGAACCCGATATTCCGGTTTGCCCTGGTAGTATCTTAATGCTTTGAATGTTGCTTTCTCCTCATCTGCTATTGGTGACTTATCCGACGAAAGCATTTCATCATCTTTTTGCTTCCTCTCGTCGTTCAATTCCTTGTTGAATATTTCACGATCTTTATCATTCATGCCTTTTTGGGCAAACAATGCAGGCGATAAAGTTGTTGTTAACAGGGTGAAAGCAAGGAGATATCCTGAGAGTTTTGCCATTAGCCGTTGAGAAGTTGTAAATGTGGTTGTTAGCATGTGATTGACGGTGCGAATTTACCAAAAAGGAAGACAGGAAAATACCTTTTACATGAATGATTAACCGAAATGCGTCAGGAGATAATTTGATGAATCTGAATGAAATACGCAGAGAATATAAAAGGTCGGCGTTAATGGAGAACGATCTCATTGCTGATCCGCTTTTATTTTTCAGGCA
>JAKLFM010000218.1 GCA_022711175.1 Bacteroidota bacterium
AATCCTTATTATGAATGACTTCTTCTGCATGACTAATGCTGCAGCGTACCGGTGTTGATGATCGGATTAGGATCCTTGTCACCGCACAGCACCACCATAAGATTACTTACCATGGCAGCCTTCTTCTCCTCGTCAAGATCAATTATACCCTTGACGGAGAGCTGCTCCAGTGCCATCTCAACCATAGATACAGCACCTTCAACTATCTTGAAGCGGGCAGCAACAACAGCCGTAGCCTGCTGGCGGCGAAGCATTGCACCGGCAATCTCTTCGGAATAGGCAATGTAATTGATCCTTGCCTCAATCACATTGATGCCAGCTATCATCAGCCTCTCCCTTATCTCTCTTTCCAGCTCGTCATTCACCTCCTCACCGCCGCTGCGAAGCGTCATCTCCTGCTCATGACCTTCCCAGTTGTCATAGGGATAGAGGCCAGCCAGCTTGCGAAGAGCCGCATCACTCTGCACAAGAACAAAGTGCTCGTAATTATCCACATCAAACGCT
>JAKLFM010000219.1 GCA_022711175.1 Bacteroidota bacterium
ATGGAACAGGCTTGCAAGCGGAAGCTATTACCCCCCTGCTGTCAGACAAGCTGAGATCCCTAAAGGTGATGGAACAAAAAGGGTCTTGGGTATCCCGACAGTAACTGACCGGGTTGCACAGATGGTCATTAAACAAAAGTTGGAGAAACTTGTAGATAAGCATTTTAGTGCAAATTCATTTGGTTACAGACCGAATTTAAGCGCACACGATGCAATCGAGCGATGTAGAATCAATTGCCTACGGTATAGTTGGGTAATAGACTTGGACATCAAAGGCTTCTTTGATAACATTGACCATGATCTGATGATGCTGGCGGTAAAACGATTTACAAGTGAGAAATGTATACTCATGTATGTTGAACGCTGGCTGAAAGCTCCGGTTATTCTATTGGATGGGACGCTTAAAGAGAGCAATGGGAGAGGAACTCCGCAAGGAGGTGTTATCAGTCCATTGCTGGCGAACATTTTTCTTCATTTTGCTTTTGACTTGTGGATGGGAAAG
>JAKLFM010000022.1 GCA_022711175.1 Bacteroidota bacterium
CGTACTATGGATCGATAGCAGCAAATCAAAACAAGCTGATTGTATATTCTGCGAATAAAAGTTCTGTTATTCAATGGGTAAATGGAACTAATTCAATTGTCCTGGCTGATTCGGTTTTCAAAGCGGATGTTTCAAAGCAGGACTTTATCCTGAAACGCGCGAATACTCTGATGGGAATAAGGGAATCAAACTTTTTACCGTTACTTTCAAATGTCGATTCGCTGGTTCAGTTTTCTCCGTTTCTGTCAGGCTTCGCAAATTTTTACCTGTTTAATGATAAGACGGTTGCTATAATTCAGAAATTGCCGCAAGCCAAAGGGCTCTCAGCTCCATTGAAAGTTGATTATCTTATTCTTTCAGGGAGAATGTTTGGCCACCTGGCCGAAATACTTCCGGTTTATAACCCGCAGCAGGTGATTTTAGACGGTAATTTTCCGGGCAGCGAACTGAAAAAATGGATCAGCGAAGGCAAACAAGCGGGAATTCCGGTGCATAGTGTGAAAAAGGATGGCGCTTTTATCGCTGAAATCTGAAAATCAATTGGTTTAAAAAAAGTTGCCGGCCGGTTCAAAATATCGCCCTGCTGTTTTCATCAATGTTGTGCATTGTTGTAAAACCGGCCGGAACCTCAACTACATACATTGCGGAGCCTGACGAAGGCAACGATTCCAGCGAGTAAGGTTTGGTGTTTTTGCTTATGCTCACCACGTTGCGTTCTGAATCCAAATAGATAATATCCAGCGAAAAGCGTGTGTTTTTCATCCAGAATGACTGTGGCTCCTCCGTTTCAAACATAAACAACATGCCGCTCATATTTGGCAGGCTGTCGCGATACATGAGTCCCTGCATTCTTTCTTCTTCATTGTCAGCAACTTCAACAGCAATGGTTACAAGTATATTACCACTTTTATCAGCGAACCTTAGCATGCCATCTTTTCTGAAAACCGGGGTCATGCTTTCTGATGTGTCTGTTTTGTAAGTTGTGTTCTTCCGAACCTGGTATTTGTCATTGGGCTTGATAAAGAATAACATTAACAGCAGAGCAATAAGCACAAAGCCAATGCAAAGCAGTAATATTTTGAATGTAGTTTGCTTCATTCTGTTGCCGGTTATTTCCTTATTTTCAGGTCGAGCAGGATGGGCAGATGATCGCTGTACCCGCCTATATATTTGAAGCCATAGAATGTCCTGAAAGGTTTCTTGCCAAACCATGCTTCATCATCCTGCAAAAGGAAAGGCATATCAAATATATACACCGAATGTGGTGTTGTAAATAGGCCTTTTGATGCGTGCAGCAATGGCTCCGAAACAATGAACTGGTCAATGGTGTTCCATACTTCGCGGCTTTTTATGGTACCGCGATTCCACGATGTGCCGGCACCTGTCATCATATTGTACAGGCTGCCTCTATCAATGTTAACAGAATCGCTGCCGGCTTTCAGATATTTGGCGACACTTTCATCCGATGGTTCGTCGTTAAAGTCACCCATAATCACAATTTTCGCTGATGGGCTTTTTACAATTAATGAATCAATTTTGCTTCTCAACAGGCCGGCAACATAATTTCGCTTCTGCACGGTTTGGGTATAGCCGCCGAATCGCGAAGGCCAGTGATTTACGAACAGGTGCAGTGTGTCAGCATTCAATACTACTCCTTTTACGTAGAGAATATCCCTGGTTCGGGCGGCGGTGTCGAACGGGAACCTTACCGAAATTTGATGAACGAAAACTGGTTTGAACTTTTCGGGGCGATAGAGCATGGCAACATCAATGCCACGTGGGTCGGGCGATTCGCGATGGATTATTTTGTATCCGAATTTTTCAAGTGGTGTTTCCTTCAGCAGGAGGTTAAGTACGTACCTGTTCTCAACTTCGCACATCCCTATAATTTCAGGCATTTCCCAGCCTCCTGCACTCATAATTACCTTGGAAAGATTCTTCTCTTTCTGAATCATGCGGTTAAATGTCCAGCCACGCATTCCGCCCGAAATGTATTCTTCATCTGCTTTCAGGCTGTCATCTTTAATATCGAACAGGTTTTCAACATTATAAAACATAATCCTGATTCCGTTTTCACCGCGCCTCGCCGGGTCAGGCTGCCTGTATTTGAGTGGTTCAGTTGCCGGCCTGTTCGAATACTGTGCATCAGCTTCAACTGTAAACACAAGTATTGTGCATGAAACAAGCGCGAGTACCAGTATGATATAACGAATGCCTTTCATGAACCGCATAGGTGAATAATCAGCCAAAGGTAGAAATATTGCAAATACTATGCCTTGCATTCAATCCAGTTGTCAAAACATCATCTCCCTTGAACCTGCGATTTTTACCTATTTGTAAACTTGATTTCTGGAAGCCTGATTGAAATCTGGATTGGTTCTAAATTGCACTATTGTCAAGGGCTTCGGTTTACATTTCATAATTTCGGCCAAAAATCTGTTGAATACTATCAATTATGGCTGGCATGAGTAAAAAACGCGTCAATTTCTTCCGTGGTGTGCTGCAATGGACTATTATCGCCCTTTTAGCTTATATGGTTGTAAGGCCTTGGTTTGACAAGGGATATTATGCCGATTTTGAAGCTTACTGTCCGTTTGGCGGAATGCAGGCTTTGATGAGTTATCTCAACTCGCATTCATTAGCCTGCTCAATGACAACAGTTCAAATCGGACTTGGAATTGCCCTCATTGCCGGAGTGCTCTTATTTGCCAAGCTCTTTTGCAGCTTTATATGCCCTATTGGCACTTTTACCGAATGGCTGGGCTCACTTGGGCGCAGGGTGAAACTCAATTTTACCATTAAAGGTACCGCCGACCGCGTGTTAAGAGTCATAAAATATGCCCTGCTATTTATCACTGTTTACTTTTCGGTCTCAAGCAGCGAACTCTTTTGCCGGACATTCGATCCTTATTACGTGCTTTTTTCTGGTTTTGGCGGCGATACAGTTATGTGGTATGCAATCCCGGCAATACTGCTCACAATCGTTGGCTCATTCTTTATTCGTCAGCTATGGTGTAAATACCTCTGTCCGTTGGGAGCAATAACCAACATCGCCATTTATGCCTTGCCTGCTTCGGCTTTAGCGCTCCTTTTCGTGATAATTAACAGGTTTGCCGGCGGACTTATTCAATGGTACTGGCTTCTTGCAGCTATCTGTCTCATGGGTTTCATCCTCGAATCAACCACACTTCGATTTCTCATTTTTCCTCCGATAAGGATTACGCGCCATCCTGAAATCTGCACAAATTGCCGTATCTGCGACAAGAAATGCCCGATGGCATTGAATATCTCAACAATTGATAAAGTGCAGCATATTGATTGCCATCTATGCACAGATTGTGTTGCAAAATGTCCCGAAAAGGGTGCCTTGACCGTCAACAAGCGCTGGCCTCGTTGGCTGCCTGCTTTGATAACCGTTGTTCTGATCGCTGCTGCTTTGTTTTTCTCAAACCGGTATGAGATTCCTACAATTTCCGAACACTGGGGAAGCCCTGAGTTAATGAAAACTGCATCGGTTGTAGAAATGAGTGGCCTGAAAAACATCAAATGCTTCGGTAGTTCGCGCTCTTTTGCCAACCATATGAAAGAAGTGGACGGAGTGCTTGGTGTTGAAACATTTGTCAGGCATCATGGTATAAAAGTGTATTACGACAAATCGGTCATTGATGAGCAGGGAGTGAAGAAGGCAGTATTTTCGCCGGTTAGCGAGTTTTTCGGATTGCCTGGCCCGGGCCGGAAATCGGTTTGGGTATATTCGGTGGGGATTGACAAGTGCTTCGATCCCAACGATCAATACTATCTCATGGCTTTGTTGTACCAGCACGAAGGGATTTTAGGTTTTCAGACGCATTACGGTGAACCTGTTGAAGCCGCCATCTATTTTGACAGGCAAGTTACTGATCCTGAAAAGATTAAATTGACAATTGAGCAGAGTGAGCTCGTTCAGAATAATGGAGATAACATCATCAAAACACCGTTGAATTTCAAAGTTGCCAAAACCGGTAGCCGGCTCGATTCAATTGCAGTTTCTGATATGCTGAAAAAGTTCTTCGAAGAAACTGATATTACCTTCAATTTCTATGAAAAATACAGGCCCGAACAACTTGAAACCTGGGAAAGGCCCTTTATTCAGGCTTCGTTTCCCGAGATGCAGGATTGGATACCTTACCTGATTTCACACACATCTAATGATGATGGAATTGTAAGGTTTAGCATAGTTTTTACCGACTCAGGACCTGTTCTCCGGCTTGTATTTGTGAAAACCATGACCACTCCCGACAAATTATTGGCGCTATTACAGGAAAAAGACCTTAAGGTTCATTTTCCTGACGGCCATATTGAAAGTGTGAAAAATCCCTTTGCTATCAAATAAAAAGCCCGTTTTCACGGGCAGTTGGTGCGTTGTACTGGACTCGAACCAGTGACCCCCGCCCTGTCAAGGCGATGCTCTGAACCAACTGAGCTAACAACGCATGGGTTTATGGCTGCAAATGTAAAACATTTTCAAAATATTTGTATGAACAGAAAAAATAACTAATTTTGCACCCCTTAAATCAATCAACATTCACCATTAACGAAAGGAAGCGTATTCGCTATGATTATTGTTCCTGTAAAAGAAGGCGAGAGCATTGACCGCGCCCTTAAAAAACTGAAACGCAAATTTGAAAAAACCGGTGTCGTAAAAGAACTCCGCGAAAGGCAGAAGTTTACAAAACCTTCGGTTAAACGCAGAGAGGAAGTTTTGCACGCCATTTACGTTCAACAATTGCAGCAGCAGGAAGAAAAATAATCCTACGGATTTTTTTATTGAGCAGGAAGTAAGGCTTGCTTTTCTCAAAATAATGTCTTAATTTTAGCGTTAGCTAATAAGTGACTAGAGAAAGCGTGGTTTACTTCCTGTTGTATTTTTAATGTTGAAAGAGAAATTTGTTGATTATATAAGGTTCGAGAGAAGGTTCTCAGGCCACACCATCACGGCATATCAGCACGATCTGCAGCAATTTGCTGATTATCTGGCATTTCAGTACAATCTTCAGGATATTTCACTGGCAAATCATTCCATGATACGTTCATGGCTGGTTAGTCTGCTTTCTGATAAGATGACTTCCCGATCGGTTAACCGGAAATTGTCAACACTTAAATCATTCTACCGTTTCTGTAAGAAACAGGGAATAATCTCTGAGAATCCAATGTCCAGGATAGTATCACTAAAAACATCAGTGAAGCTGCCTGCATTTCTTGAAAAAGAATCCACTGAAAAGTTGGTATCAATGGTAAGCAGCAGTGACGGATTTGAGCATCTTCGCGATGCGATGATTGTTTTGATGTTTTACACAACAGGCATGAGGCTGTCGGAACTTTGTTCGCTTACACATCAATCTGTCGACATTTCGAAACAAACTGTCAGGGTTCACGGAAAAAGGAATAAAGAAAGAATCATTCCACTCGGAAGTCCGCTTCTGAATCTGCTCGAGAAATACCTCGATGCAAAAAAAGAATATCTGAAATCATATAGTATTCCAAACAAAACCGAAAGCCTCTTTGTTACGACAAAAGGTAAACCTGTATATCAGCGTTTGGTTTATGAGATAGTTCACAGCAACTTATCCGGTGTTTCTACACTTGAAAAGCTGAGTCCGCACTTGCTCAGGCATACGTTTGCTACACAAATGCTCAACGAAGGGGCCGATCTTAACGCTATCAAGGAAATTCTTGGCCATGCCAGCCTTGCAGCTACACAGGTTTATACCCATAATACTATTGAAAAACTTAAATCAATATATAACCAAGCCCACCCAAGGGCATAAAAAAGGAGGAATTATGCGAGTAAACATCAATGCCGTGCATTTTAGAACCGACAAAAAGCTTGATCAGTTCATTACCGAAAAGATGGAAAAACTTTCGGGTTTGTATGATGGTATCATCAGTAGTGATGTGACATTGCGACTCGAAAAAAGCGAGGCAATTGAGAATAAAGTTGCCGAAATCAAGCTTCAGGTAAGGGGGAACGACCTGTTTGCCAAGAAACAAAGCAAGTCGTTCGAAGAGGCAACAGACACCGCCATTGAAGCATTACGCCGTCAGTTAACCCGCCACAAAGAAAAAATGCGCGGAGAATGATAAAAAAAAATCAAATCGAGTTTGTACGTTTAAATAAATTGCCTATTTTTGCAGTCCTTTTCGAAAAAGGGCTGCTTTTTTTATCAATTGCAATTTCTTTTTCTTGATTATAAAGGGATTGGCAGCAAGGAGGGGGAAAGTTAGCTACTTCGACCGCTGCCTGTTATGCCGATGTAGCTCAGCTGGTAGAGCAGCTGATTTGTAATCAGCTGGTCGGGGGTTCGAGTCCCTCCATCGGCTCACGTTCTTCGATAAATTGTTACCTGGGGAGATACCAGAGCGGTCAAATGGGGCAGACTGTAAATCTGTTGGCTGAGCCTTCGGAGGTTCGAATCCTCCTCTCCCCACCAATTACCAGGCGGAAGTAGCTCATTTGGTAGAGCGATAGCCTTCCAAGCTATAGGTGGCGGGTTCGAGCCCCGTCTTCCGCTCGTAGTGACCACCGTTACATATAAAGGAATTTATACTCATTAAAATAACTCCTTTACTCGCCGGCGGCAAAACTAAAAGCCTTTGTAGCTCAGTGGTAGAGCACTTCCTTGGTAAGGAAGGGGTCAGGAGTTCAACTCTCCTCAAAGGCTCAATAATTGTTTACTAAAACTAGTGATTAAAACCATAAACATTAATTATCATGGCAAAAGAAAAATTCGATCGTTCAAAACCTCACGTAAACATTGGTACCATCGGCCATATTGACCATGGCAAGACCACTCTTACGGCAGCTATCACTTTAGTGCTTGCTGAAAAGGGCCTCTCTGAATTCAGGTCATTCGACTCAATTGATAATGCTCCCGAAGAAAAAGAAAGGGGTATTACTATTAATACTGCTCACGTTGAGTACCAGACAGCTAACCGTCACTACGCTCACGTTGACTGCCCCGGCCATGCCGACTATATCAAGAACATGGTTACCGGTGCTGCCCAGATGGACGGTGCCATCATTGTTGTAGCTGCTACTGATGGTCCTATGCCCCAAACCCGCGAGCATATCCTCCTCGCACGCCAGGTTGGTGTTCCCCGCCTCGTAGTTTTCATGAATAAGGTTGACCTTGTTGACGATCCTGAAATTCTTGAAATTGTTGAGATGGAAGTTCGCGACCTTCTCACTTTCTACGGTTTCGACGGCGACAACACTCCGGTTATCCAGGGATCAGCCCTTGGCGGACTCAATAAAGAGCCGAAATGGGTTGAAAAAATCATGGAACTTATGGATGCTGTTGATACCTGGATCCCGCTGCCCACCCGCGCTGTTGATAAACCGTTCCTCATGCCTATCGAAGACGTTTTCTCAATTACCGGACGTGGTACTGTGGCTACCGGCAGAATTGAAACCGGTATTATCCATGTTGGCGACCCCGTTGAAATCCTGGGTATGGGCGCTGAAAAACTGAAATCGGTATGTACCGGCGTTGAAATGTTCCGCAAACTTCTCGACGAAGGTGAAGCTGGCGACAATGCAGGTCTGCTCCTCCGTGGTATCGACAAAGACGAAATCCGTCGCGGCATGGTTATTGCAAAACCCGGATCAATCACTCCTCATAAGAAATTTAAAGCGGAGGTTGTTATCCTGAAGAAAGAAGAAGGCGGACGTCACACTCCTTTCCACAATAAATACCGTCCTCAGTTCTATTTCAGGACTACTGACGTTACCGGTGAGATCACCTGCCCCGAAGGTGTAGAAATGGTGATGCCGGGTGATAACCTCACAATCACTGTTGACCTTATTGCTCCTATCGCCATGAACCTGAACCTCCGTTTCGCTATCCGCGAAGGTGGACGTACAGTGGGTGCAGGCCAGGTCACCGAAATTCTCGACTAAGAGATATATTTACTGAGAGTGTCCCGGTGGAATGCCGGGGCATTTTCTGCCATAAACAATAAAATTAATGTTTCTGGTTGTTTGTCCTGCCACCAGGCTGGCTAGCAGATCAGGCAAGGACTACACGGGTGTAGCTCAACTGGTAGAGTGGCGGTCTCCAAAACCGTAGGCTGTGGGTTCGATTCCTACCACCCGTGCAAAATATTAGATCAATGGCAAAGAACAGAGTCGTTGAGTATGTAACCGAAAGTTACGATGAGCTCATTAATAAAGTTTCCTGGCCTACCTGGAGCGAATTACAAAACAGTGCGGTAGTCGTATCCATTGCTTCCCTAATAATCGCCCTCGTGGTGTTTATGATGGATGAGTTTTTCCAATTGTTGCTTAAGCAGTTTTATCTGCTTTTCTAATCCCTCCAGGGTCAACAATCTAGTATTTTTTGGTAATAAACCTCTCAATTTCATCAACCGGTATGGGTGATCAAGTGAAAAAGTGGTATGTAGTTCGTGCCATGAGTGGAGGTGAGAAAAAGGTAAAACAATACCTTGAAAGTGAGATTAATCGCCTGGGACTCCAGGACTATATCTCACAGGTTCTCATTCCTACGGAGAAAGTCTATGCAGTGCAAAAAGGAAAGAAGGTAAGCAAAGAACGCTCCTATCTTCCCGGTTATGTGCTTGTAGAAGCTGTTCTCGTTGGCGAAATACCTCACATTATTCGCAACATCCCGGGAGTATTAGGGTTTCTTGGCTCGAAAGACGAACCCGTGCCCCTGCGTCCTGCCGAAGTAAACCGGATATTGGGTAAGGTAGATGAGCTCACTGAGCAAGGCGCCGAACTCAATGTACCGTTTATCGTTGGTGAAACCGTTACTGTAACGGATGGGCCATTCAACAGTTTCAGCGGAGTGATTGAAGAAATAAATGACGAAAAGAAAAAGCTGAAAGTAATGGTCAAGATCTTTGGCCGAAAAACACCTCTCGAACTTTCGTTCATGCAGGTTGCCAAAGAATCGTAGTTATTACATGTTCCGCAATTACAAATCCTTTAAGACAACTGAAAAATGGCAAAAGAAGTTGCTGGATTAATCAAACTGCAAATTAAAGGAGGTGCGGCTAATCCATCACCCCCCGTTGGACCAGCTTTAGGTTCGAAGGGTGTGAACATTATGGAATTTTGTAAACAGTTCAATGCACGTACACAGGATCAGGCCGGTAAGGTCATTCCCGTGGTTATCACTGTTTTCAAAGACAAGTCGTTCGAATTTATCATCAAAACTCCCCCGGTTGCCGTTCAGCTGCTCGAAGCTACCAAGCAAAAGAGTGGTTCGGCTGAACCTAACCGCAAAAAGGTAGCATCAGTTACCTGGGACCAGGTTCGTGAAATAGCCCAAAGCAAAATGGCTGACCTCAACTGCTTCACACTCGAAGCTGCCATGAAAATGGTTGCAGGTTCGGCACGCAGTATGGGCATCACGGTCAAAGGTGAACCTCCAGTTGCTATGTAACGGATACCCAACGGTTCCGAAACATTAATCCGTTAATAAATTACTAATTACCTGACGCGAAATGGCTAAATTGACAAAAAACCAAAAACTGGCTTTAGCTAAATACGATAAGGATGCTGCTTATTCGCTTGCTGACGCTGCTCGTGTCGTTAAGGAAATCACAACCACTAAGTTCGATGCATCAGTTGATATTGATGTACGCCTTGGTGTTGACCCCCGTAAAGCCAACCAGATGGTGCGCGGTATTGTTACCCTGCCACATGGTACCGGAAAAACTGTTAGGGTTCTTGTGTTGTGTACTCCCGATAAAGAAGACGAAGCAAAAGCTGCAGGCGCTGACCATGTTGGTCTCGACGATTACATTCAGAAAATAAAAGAAGGCTGGACTGATGTTGACGTGGTTATTACCATGCCAAGTGTTATGCCCAAGGTAGGTGCTCTCGGTCGCATTTTAGGTCCCCGTGGCCTTATGCCAAACCCGAAGACTGGTACCGTTACCATGGATATAGGTAAAGCCGTTCAGGAGGTAAAAGCCGGTAAAATTGACTTCAAAGTTGATAAATTCGGTATAATCCATGCCGGCATCGGCAAAGTTTCCTTTACCCAGGAACAAATCATTGATAATGCCAGGGAAATACTCTCAACCATTATCAAGCTTAAACCCGCTGCTGCCAAAGGAACCTATGTAAAGAGTGTATTCATGTCGAGCTCCATGAGCCCCGGCATCCGTATCGATCAGAAATCGATCACAGCTTAAGACAGGTAAGTGTAACTATTTGATCCTTAAGAACAAACGTTATGAGAAAAGAAGATAAGAATTTGCTGATCGATACCCTTACCGAAGAATTAAAGGCTACTAATTACCTTTATATCACCGATATTTCAGATATGAACGTTGAAACCAGCAACCGCCTCAGGCGCCTGTGTTTCAAAAGAGGAGTGAAGCTTATCGTTGTGAAAAATACATTGCTTCATAAAGCAATGGAACGTTCCGGAAAAGATTTCAGCCCCCTGTTCGATACTCTGAAAGGACATACCTCGATCATGATAGCCAACCAGGGCAATGTACCTGCCAAGCTTATCAAGGAATTCAGGAAATCATCTCCCAAACCTTTGCTCAAAGGCGCTTACGTAGAAGAAATGACTTACATTGGCGATGCCGATCTTGATCTGCTCATTGCAATCAAGAGCAAAAATGAACTCATTGCTGATGTTGTCTCTCTGCTCCAATCGCCCGCGCGCAATGTTATTTCTGCACTACAGGGTGGAGGTCAAACTATCTCGGGAGTGCTTAAAACCTTATCCGAACGTGCAGCCTAACAGATCGTTACTGCTAAAACGTTCTAGAACCATCAAACAAATCATTGTAAAACACTTTAAACTACAATAAAATGGCAGACTTAAAAACTTTCGCCGAACAGTTAGTGAACCTGACAGTAAAAGAAGTAAACGAACTGGCAAAAATTCTGAAAGAAGAATACGGAATTGAACCAGCAGCAGCAGCTCCTGTTATGGTAGCTGGTGGCGCTGCAGCCGGTGGAGAGGCTCCCGCAGCTGAAGAAAAAACAAAATTTGATGTTATTCTGAAATTTGCCGGACAGTCGAAACTCAATGTGGTTAAACTGGTAAAAGAACTTACCAGCCTCGGCCTCAAAGAAGCTAAAGACCTTGTAGATGCCGCTCCTAAGGCTATCAAAGAAGGCGTCTCGAAAGACGAAGCCGAAGCATTGAAAAAACAACTTGAAGAAGCAGGAGCCGAAGTTGAGGTTAAATAAATAAATGCTATTTGATCGCAATTACCAAACAGACTGCTTATTCAGGCTATACAGCATGGATAAGTAGTCTGTTTACTTCCCGGTTCTGTAATCGGGATTAATTGTTTTAAAATACATTATTTAATTAATCAACACAGCTATATGGCATTGGCTTCAAACAGAATTGAGAGGATCAACTTCGGTAGCACGAAGATCCAGTCGGAATATCCCGATTTTCTCGAAATACAGATCAAATCATTCCAGGATTTTTTCCAGCTGGAAACAAATCCTGAAAACCGGGTGAATGAAGGGCTTTTTAAGGTATTTGCCGAAAATTTCCCTATTACCGATGCACGTAATAATTTCGTGCTCGAATTCCTCGATTATTTTATTGATCCTCCCCGATACAGTATCGAGGAGTGCATCGAACGCGGACTCACATACAGTGTTCCGCTCAAAGCAAAGCTGAAGCTCTATTGTACCGATCCCGAACACGAAGATTTTGAAACCATTATCCAGGATGTTTACCTGGGTATGATTCCATACATGACACCCAAAGGCACATTTGTTATAAATGGTGCCGAACGCGTTGTTGTTTCGCAATTACACCGTTCGCCAGGGGTTTTCTTCGGTACAAGCTTTCATACCAACGGTCAGCAATTATTTTCGGCTCGAATCATCCCCTTCAAAGGAAGCTGGATGGAATTTACGACCGACATCAACAATGTGATGTATGCATACATCGACCGTAAAAAGAAACTGCCAGTTACCACATTGCTCCGTGCTATTGGATACGAGAGCGATAAAAGCATTCTCGAAATATTCGACCTTGCCGAAGAGGTAAAAGTGAGCAAAGCAGGGCTCAAAAAGTATGTTGGCCGCAGGCTTGCTGCCCGCGTGCTCAAGACCTGGACTGAAGATTTCGGCGACGAAGATACCGGCGAGGTTGTCACTATTGAGCGTACTGAGGTCATTATCGATCGTGAAACAGTACTTGAGAATCAACATGTTGATCAGATTGTGGATGCCGGGGCAAAGACAATACTTTTGCATCGCGATGATGTGAATACCCAGGATTTCTCCATCATCTTCAACACACTTCAGAAAGATACCGCCAACAGCGAAAAAGAAGCTGTTGAATACATATATCGCCAGTTGCGCAATGCCGAGCCCCCTGATGAAGAAACAGCAAGAGGAATCATTGACAAGCTGTTTTTCAGCGATAAACGTTATGACCTGGGCGATGTAGGCAGGTATCGTATCAATAAAAAACTTGCACTCGACACTCCGCTCGACACCCGTGTACTCACAAAGGAAGATATCATTTCGATCATCAAATACCTTATCGGGCTTATCAACTCACGCACCGAGGTTGATGATATTGATCACCTGAGCAACCGTCGTGTACGCACTGTTGGTGAACAGCTTTATAACCAGTTTGGCGTTGGTCTGGCACGTATGGCCCGCACAATTCGCGAACGCATGAATGTGCGTGACAACGAAGTGTTTACGCCAATGGACCTTATCAATGCCAAGACTCTTTCGAGTGTCATTAACTCATTTTTCGGTACTAACCAGCTGTCGCAGTTCATGGATCAAACTAATCCATTAGCTGAAATCACCCACAAACGCAGGGTGTCGGCTCTGGGTCCCGGCGGTCTATCGCGCGAAAGAGCCGGATTCGAAGTCCGCGACGTTCACTATACCCATTACGGTCGCCTTTGCACCATCGAAACCCCTGAAGGACCGAATATCGGTCTGATTTCTTCGCTGTGCGTGTACGCTAAAATCAATAAGCTTGGTTTTATCGAAACGCCTTATAAACAAGTGATTGAAGGGAAAGTAGAACTTGCCGAAACCGTTTATCTCAGCGCCGAGGAGGAAGAGAACAAGATCATTGCCCAGGCTACCACAGGTATGGACAAAGAAGGCAACTTTGATCATGATAAGGTGAAAGTCCGTTACCTGGCCGATTATCCTTTGATCGAAAAAGAAAAAGTTGACCTGATTGATGTCGCCCCGAACCAGATCGCTTCAATAGCTGCATCTCTGATTCCCTTCCTCGAACATGATGATGCCAACCGTGCTCTCATGGGATCCAACATGATGCGCCAGGCAGTTCCGCTTTTAAATCCTGAAACCCCAATTGTTGGGACAGGCCTTGAAGGTAAGGTTGCCCAGGATTCGCGTGTGCTGATCAATGCCGAAGGCGACGGAATTGTTGAATATGTTGATTCAACGCAAATCGTGATCCGTTACGCACGGCTCGATGAAGAGCGCCTTGTTAGCTTCGATGATGATATCAAAGTTTACAACCTGACGAAATACTCACGTACAAACCAAAACACCTGCATTAACCTCAGGCCTATCGTCCGCAAAGGCGATAAGGTGAAAAAAGGTCAGGTACTTTGCGAAGGGTACGCTACCAAAGGCGGTGAACTGGCATTGGGACGAAACCTCATGGTGGCATTCATGCCATGGAAGGGTTACAACTTTGAAGATGCCATCGTAATCAGCGAAAAAGTTGTGAAAGAAGACATCTTTACTTCGTTGCATATCGAAGAATTTACCCTCGAAGTCCGTGATACCAAGCGTGGTGTTGAAGAACTTACCAACGATATTCCGAATGTAAGCCAGGAAGCTACCAAAGATCTCGACGACAACGGGTTAATCCGCATTGGCGCCGAAGTGAACGAAGGAGATATCCTCATTGGCAAGATCACTCCAAAGGGCGAAAGCGATCCTACACCTGAAGAAAAACTTCTCAGGGCCATATTTGGCGATAAAGCCGGCGATGTGAAAGATGCTTCGCTCAAAGCTCCTCCTTCAATGAAAGGTGTTGTGATTGACAAAAAGCTTTTCTCCAGGGTTATCAAGGATAAGAAACTTAAAGCTAAGGAGAAGGATGTTGTTAAGGAGCTTGATGATGAATTCCTTAAAGGCACCAACGAACTGAAGCAGAAACTTGTTGATAAACTCACCGTCCTGGTAAGTGGAAAAACCTCACAGGGAGTTTATAATAACTTCAAAAATGAGGTCATTGGCAAGAAAGTGAAGTTCACCCAGAAAATGCTCATGGGCATCGATTATCTTACAGTTAATCCCAGCCGCTGGACTACCGACAAGGACGTGAACGATCTTATTAAAGTTCTTATCAACAACTTCATTATCAAGCATAAGGAAATACTCGGCGTTTACAACCGTAAAAAATTTGTCGCTACGGTCGGTGATGAATTACCCAACGGAATTGTGCAGATGGCCAAAGTATATGTTGCCAAAAAGCGTAAACTCCGTGTTGGCGACAAAATGGCCGGACGCCATGGTAACAAAGGGATTGTGGCCAGGATAGTTCGTGAAGAGGATATGCCATTCCTTGCTGACGGAACTCCTGTTGACATTGTTCTGAACCCCCTTGGTGTGCCTTCGCGTATGAACCTTGGACAGATTTATGAAACTGTTCTTGGTTGGGCTGGCGCTAATCTTGGGCTTCATTTCAACACCCCTATTTTTGACGGTGCCACCACCGATCAAATCAATGGTTACCTCGATAAAGCCAATCTGCCTCACAACGGACGTGTTTACCTTTACGACGGCGGTACCGGAGAACGGTTTGACCAACCTGCAACTGTCGGTTACATCTATATGATGAAACTTCATCACATGGTTGACGATAAGATGCATGCCCGTTCAATCGGACCTTATTCACTTATAACACAGCAACCTTTGGGAGGTAAAGCACAGTTTGGTGGACAGCGTTTTGGTGAAATGGAAGTATGGGCACTTGAAGCGTTCGGCGCTGCCAACATTCTGCAGGAAATTCTCACCGTGAAATCCGACGACGTAGTGGGTCGAGCCAAAGCCTATGAGTCAATTGTGAAAGGCGAGAACATGCCTGTTCCCAATATTCCTGAATCCTTCAACGTTTTGGTGCATGAGCTTCGCGGCCTTGGCCTTAATGTGACCTTTGAATAATAAATCGTTTCTGACCTCGGAACTTCCTGCAGTCAACATCAGGGTTTCGGGATCAGAAGGTTTTCAGCATGCGATAAGTTACGCATTTATAATTAGTTAACACTTTCACATCATATGGCTTTCAGAAAAGAAAACACTGTTACCAACAGCTTTTCAAAAATCAGGATTAGCCTTTCATCCCCCGAATCAATTCTTGAACGTTCGAGTGGTGAAGTCCTTAAACCCGAAACCATTAACTACCGTACCTATAAGCCTGAACGCGACGGACTTTTTTGCGAAAGAATCTTCGGTCCCGTGAAGGATTGGGAATGTCATTGCGGGAAATACAAACGCATCCGCTACAAAGGTATCGTTTGCGATCGATGCGGTGTAGAAGTCACGGAGAAGAAAGTGCGCCGCGAACGTATGGGCCACATACAACTTGTTGTTCCGGTAGCGCATATTTGGTATTTCCGTTCGTTGCCCAATAAAATTGGCGCTCTTCTTGGCCTGCCGAGCAAAAAGCTTGATGCCATCATTTACTACGAACGGTACATGGTTATCCAGCCGGGTATAAAGGAAAAGGATGGGCTTAAGGCGATGGATTTCCTCACCGAAGAAGAATACTTCGAAATAGTGGATAACCTGCCAAAGGAAAATCAATATCTCGATGATTCAGATCCCAACAAGTTTATAGCAAAAATGGGTGCTGAGGCGTTGTACGATGCACTGGGCAGGCTCAACCTCGACCAGATGTCTTTCGACCTTCGCCACAAAGCCAATACCGAAACTTCGCAACAGCGTAAAGCTGAAGCCCTCAAACGTCTTCAGGTTTATGAAGCTTTCCGCGATGCCTTAACCCGCGCAGAAAACAAGCCTGAATGGATGATCGTGAAGGTTGTGCCGGTTATTCCACCCGAATTAAGGCCTCTTGTACCGCTCGATGGCGGAAGGTTTGCTACCTCAGACCTCAATGACCTTTACCGCAGGGTTATCATTCGCAATAACCGACTTAAACGCCTTATCGAAATCAAAGCTCCTGATGTGATCATGCGTAACGAAAAACGTATGCTCCAGGAAGCTGTGGATTCACTTTTTGATAATTCGCGTAAAGCAAGTTCAGTAAAAACTGAGTCGAATCGTGCCCTTAAATCGCTGAGCGACAGCTTGAAAGGTAAACAGGGCCGCTTCCGTCAGAACCTGCTGGGTAAACGTGTTGACTATTCAGGCCGTTCAGTAATCGTTGTTGGCCCTGAACTCAAATTGCACGAATGTGGTTTGCCAAAAGACATGGCTTCCGAGTTGTTCAAGCCTTTCATCATCCGTAAAATGCTTGAACGCGGTATTGTTAAGACAGTAAAATCAGCAAAAAAGATTGTTGACAGGAAAGACCCGGTAGTTTGGGAAATCCTTGAAAATATCCTGAAAGGGCACCCTGTTCTGCTTAACCGTGCTCCCACACTTCACAGGCTTGGTATCCAGGCATTCCAGCCCAAACTTATCGAAGGTAAGGCCATTCAGCTTCACCCGTTGGTTTGTACGGCTTTCAATGCCGACTTCGACGGTGACCAGATGGCTGTGCACGTTCCGCTTGGAAATGCTGCAATATTAGAGGCTCAGATACTTATGCTGGCTTCGCACAACATCCTGAATCCCGCAAATGGTGCTCCTATCACTGTTCCATCGCAGGACATGGTACTCGGCCTTTATTATATGACAAAAGGCCGTCGCAGCGAGCCAAACCGCGCCGTTAAGGGTGAAGGATTAAAATTCTATTCTCCCGAAGAAGTAATTATTGCTTACAACGAGAAGAAAGTAGAATTACATTCGTGGGTTTACGTTCGTATTCCCGTGACTGAGAATGGCATCACAACTGAAAAAGCCATCGAAACCACTGTTGGCCGGGTAATTTTCAACCAGGTAGTTCCGCAGGAATTTGGTTATATCAATCAATTACTGACCAAGAAATCGCTGCGTGATATTATCGGCGATATACTCAAGAAGACCGGTACGGCTAAAACCGCCCAGTTTCTCGACGATATCAAGAACCTTGGATATACCATGGCATTCCGTGGCGGGTTGTCGTTTAATCTTGGTGACGTAATTGTACCAAAAGTTAAAGATGAACTTATTGCTGCTGCCAACGAAGAGGTTGATGAAGTGGTGAATAACTACAACATGGGTTTCATTACCAACAATGAGCGATACAATCAAATCATTGATATCTGGACACATACAAACGCCAATCTTACCCGCAGGGTAATGGAAGACCTGAGCAAAGATAACCAGGGATTCAACCCTGTTTATATGATGCTTGATTCGGGTGCCCGTGGTTCAAAGGAGCAAATCCGTCAGCTTTCGGGGATGCGCGGACTTATGGCAAAGCCCCAGAAATCGGGAGCTACCGGCGGTGAAATTATCGAAAATCCTATCCTCTCAAACTTTAAAGAAGGGCTTTCGGTGCTTGAGTACTTCATCTCAACTCACGGTGCCCGTAAAGGTTTGGCCGATACCGCTCTTAAAACCGCTGATGCCGGTTATCTTACCCGTCGTTTGGTTGATGTAGCGCAGGATGTTATCATATCGGAAGAAGACTGCGGCACACTTCGTGGACTAATGACCACTGCGCTCAAAAAGAACGAAGAAGTTGTTGAAACACTGTACGATCGTATTCTTGGCCGTGTAACACTGCACGACATTTATCACCCGCAAACCAGCGAACTCATAGCTGAAGCCGGTGAAGAGCTGACTGAAGAGATTTGCCGGAAAATTGAAGATTCACCCATCGAAGCTGTTGAAATACGTTCAGTGCTCACTTGCGAGTCAAAGCAAGGCGTTTGCACGAAATGTTATGGTCGTAGTCTTGCAACCGGCCGACTTGTTCAAAAGGGTGAAGCCGTTGGCGTTATAGCTGCACAGTCAATTGGTGAACCAGGTACACAGCTTACTCTCCGCACCTTCCACGTCGGTGGTGTGGCCGGTGCCAATATAGCCTCAGCTTCAAAAATCGAAGCCAAATACGACGGTGTTATCGAAATGGATGAACTCCGTTCGGTTGATTATGAAAATGAAGCCGGTCAGAAATACCAGGTTGTTATAGGCCGTTCAGCCGAAATGAGAATAATTGATAAAAATACCAACATAATACTTGCTTCGGGGCATATACCTTACGGTGCCAGCTTGTACTTCCAGAATGGAGCCACAGTTAAAAAAGGTGATCTGATCACTGATTGGGATCCATACAATGCAGTAATTCTTTCGGAAGTTGACGGTGTGGTTGCCTACGAAAACATTCTTGAAGGTGTCACTTATAAAATTGAAGCTGACGAACAAACCGGTTACCAGGATAAAGTGATCATTGAATCGAGGATAAAGACAAAGAATCCTGCAATCAAAATCGTAACCCGCGATGGTGAAGAAATCAAGAACTATGACATTCCTGTCGGTTCACACCTTCAGATTGAAGATGGAAAATCAATTAAGGCAGGCGATGTTCTTGTAAAAATTCCCCGCGCTGTTGGTAAAACTGGCGACATCACAGGTGGTTTGCCTCGAGTTACTGAGTTATTTGAAGCACGCAATCCATCCGATCCAGCTATTGTTGCTGAAATTGACGGTGTTGTTTCGTTTGGCAAGAAGTTGAAACGTGGCAACCGCGAAGTAATCATCACATCAAAAACGGGTGAAGAACGTACATACCTGGTACCTACCACCAAGCAAATTCTCGCACAGGAAAACGACTATGTGCGTGCCGGTACTGCTCTTAGCGACGGTGCTATTACTCCAAGCGACATCTTAGCCATCAAAGGCCCTATGAAAGTTCAGGAGTACATCGTGAACGAGATTCAGGAAGTTTATCGTCTGCAGGGTGTGAAAATCAACGACAAACATTTTGAGGTAATCGTCCGCCAGATGATGCGCAAGGTTGAAGTGGTTGATCCGGGTGATACCAAGTTCCTTGAAGGAGAACTCGTCAATAAGATTGATTTTAACGATGAGAACGACTGGATATTTGGTAAGAAAGTTGTTGAAAACCCCGGCGACAGCCAATCGCTGAGGGCTGGGCAGATTATCAGCGCCCGTAAACTCAGAGATGAAAATTCGGTGCTCAAGCGTCGCGATAAATCGCTGGTCGAAGCGCGCGATGCCAAGCCCGCAACCGGCAAGCAAATACTCCAGGGTATAACCCGCGCTTCGTTGCAGGTTCGTAGCTGGATATCTGCCGCATCGTTCCAGGAAACAACCAAAGTGCTCACTCAGGCGTCCATTCAGGCTAAAAGCGATGAACTCCTCGGATTGAAGGAAAACGTGATCGTGGGACACCTTATTCCTGCCGGTACCGGCCTTCGTGAATACGAAAGTATTATCGTCGGCTCACGCGAAGAATATGACCGGATGATCGCTTCAAAAGCAGAGTAATTATTGTCCAAAAAAATAGAGGTTTGAAGAAGGAAATACTAAATTTCCGGCTTCAAACCTTTATCTTTACATTTCTTATTTGAACCGTTACAAAGAAATATTTTAGACCATGGCTGACCAACCCAACCAAAATCAAATCAACATTGAGCTTTCGGATGAAATGGCTGAGGGCGTATATTCAAACCTCGCCGTAATAACACACTCACCTTCTGAGTTTGTGATTGATTTCATAAAAATGATGCCCGGAGTTCCAAAAGCAAAAGTGAAAGCCCGTATCATTCTGACTCCGCAGCACGCTAAACGGCTCTTCAGGGCATTGAAGGACAATATTGGGAAATACGAATCTGTTAATGGACCCATTAAAGAGCATGAGGGTAACGAAATGCCCTACCAGCTTGGCGGGCCTATCGGCCAGGCTTAAGAACCAGTGCCCGGACGAATTCCCGGGATAATTATCTGAAAATGAATCATGCCAACACAGTTTGGGGATTTTTTTAAAAGCAAAAGTGCTTTTATTGGGTGATTTGTTAAATTAATCACAAAAAAAATCCAATAATGGTACAATTAAGATAAAAGCGTATATATTTGCATTCCTGCAAAATAATTGATACTACATAACGCCCAGAGTATTATTTGTTTAAAGCGATTAACCTGAGTTTGAAAATTTAAGTACCCATTTTCTGATTTACTTAAGGTTTTAGAAACATATAGAATGCCAGGTTACCTTTAAGAGATATACTCATTAACAAGAATACAGTTTTAGTTACCTTATAATTTATCAAACAAAATCATGGAAGACAGAATTAAGAAGATTGCCATGTTCATTGACGGAACATTTTTCCTCAAAGTGAACTCCTACTATCGTTATCATCACGAACGCAAAAGCACGATAAACTTCAACGGTTTATCGGAATTTATACGTGATGAGGTATCGAAACTTGAAAATTCGGACAAGCGCTACTGCCAGGTTGTTGAAGTGCATTGGTTCCGTGGAAGGTATTCAACCAGCCAGCTTGAGAAAAAGTATCCTGATGATGCTTACAGGCTTACACAAATGACCAACGAGCGCAGGATTGACGACATTTTCATGTACGAAAGCATTGTATCACACAATTATCCGCTGCTTGTTGATACCCGTACAGGCGAAGCCGAAGAAAAAGGTATTGATGTATGGTTCTCGCTCGAAACTTATGAACTTACCATCTTGAAACATTTCGACGTGGTTGTTCTCATTGCCGGCGATACCGACTATGTGCCTCTGATCAGGAAAATTAACGGACTTGGTACTCGCGTGATGGTGCTTGGTTGGGACTTTTCGTATGAAACCACTTCAACCGCAGGCCGCAACTATAAAGTTACCACCCGCACAAGCCAGGCACTTATTGATGAGTGTGTTTATCCCATAATGATGGATAAACGAATTGACGACAGAACAAGCAAAAATGACCCTATAGTGAACGCTCTGTTCAACGTTTGAATGGCACAGTACCGCAAGCCGGCTGTTGACACAGAACCGGATGCCGAAGTGCACAACGATGATTCCAGCGAGGATTAAAAAAAAGCGAGCCAATTTAAGGCTCGCTTTTTTTTACAATGATTATCCATTTCATTCAGAAACAGCGCAAAAGAAAACCGTCGCACTTTTGGTACGACGGTTTTCGATACAAATCAGGTTTCTATTTGCTTTTATCAGGAGGCAGCGGGATGGAAGGCTGAGGCTTGTAATTCTTAAGCTCCAATTTTATTACCTCAATGGCTTTATTCAGTTGATCGTCAATGCCGGCATATTCGCGCGCCGGGTCGTTGTCAACATCAATATCAGGTTCAACACCGGTACCTTCAATAATCCATTTGCTTTCGTTGGCAGAGTATGACGCAAATTCGGGTTTGCGAAGATCTGCGCCATCAATAAAAGGTAGTG
This sequence comes from Bacteroidota bacterium, assembly GCA_022711175.1. GTDB lineage: Bacteria > Bacteroidota > Bacteroidia > Bacteroidales > UBA4417 > UBA4417. Next base: position 21,492 of record JAKLFM010000022.1, read on the forward strand.
ATCCCCTGATACCAACCACACCGCCCCAGGTTCGTTTTCCAATAATTTTACCAAGGCCGTGTTTCCTGAAAGCATAAGGGAATAAATCCCCATCAGAAGCTGAATAATTATTGATTAGCAGAACTTTAGGGCCAAGCATCAATTGTTGAGGTGTGTGATCGGGTATCTGAACATTCCTTGCCATATTGCTGCGGGTCAGCTCGCGTTGCAGCCTTTCGATTATCATGGGAGAAACATTGCCGCCGCCATTGCCACGGTCATCAATAATCAGCGCTTTTTTGGCAAGTTGCGGATAAAAATATTTTACAAACTCATTCAATCCTTCGGTACCCATATCAGGTATGTGTATGTATCCTACTTCGCCGTTTGTAGCTTCATTTACTTTGCGAATATTGTTTTGTACCCAGGAGTAGTAGTAGAGGTTCGATTCATCCTTCAATGGAACTATCAGTGATTTGGTACCGCCATTCTCCGGTTTCTGGTTGATGGTGATTTCAACATTTTTACCGGCTTTACCTATCAAGGCTTCATACAGATCCGTCATTTGGTTTGTCGGCTTACCGTTGATTGCTGTTATATAGTCTCCTTTTTTTGCACCAACGCCCATCATGGTGAGTGGCGACTGCAGGCTGCGATCCCAGTTTGCCCCTTGCAGGATGCTGTCGATTTTGAAAAATCCGCTGGCATCTTTACTGATTTTTGCTCCAAGCATACCCAGGTCAATCCGTTCATTGGGTTTTCGTTCACCGCCACCAATATAAGCATGTCCTACACTTAGTTCGCCAATGAGTTCACCAATCAGGTAATTGAGATCGTTTCGGTTGTTTACAAATGGCAGCATTACTGCATATTTGTCGTGCATAGCCTGCCAGTCAACGCCATGCATGTTCGGGACGTAGAAGAAATCGCGCATCTGCCTCCAGGCTTCATCGTATATCTGTTTCCACTCTTCTCTCAGGTTTACCCAAACTTTTACATCTGACAGATCAATATATTTTTCAACATTAATTTTTGAAGAGGGCAGGTCAATGATTGCATATTTCTGTCCCTGGGCAACCAGCATTTTCTTATGATTGGCGGTAATGTCGAACATCATTCCTGTGGCAAGTTCGGTCTCCTTTTTATTTTTCAGATCGAACATCTTAAGTGCCATGCCGCCTTTTGCCCGCTGATTGTAATAGACCTTATCCTCAATGCAGGCCAGGTTGAAATAATTTGAAGCCTCCACAGGCATTTCAATAACACGGCTTTGTAAACCATCAAGATCAACTTTTACAACCGGAGCAACTGTTGTTTCGGGTTTTTTCTCTTTTTCTGATTTTTTGTTTTTCTGGTTCTTGGATTCTTCCGGCTGAACGTTGTCGGCTGCAGCCGGCTGGTTTTCGGTTATGGCAACTTCATCGTTAGCTGGTGCAAATGGCGACTTTGTTTTACTGTCGAGGCTCAGGAGGTATATTTTTGACATATTCTCATAAGCAAAATTCCATTCAACGTCGCTATAGTTAGGATTGAAGGTGCGGTCGGACACAAAGAGAAGGTATTTTCCGTCGCTGCTGAATACTGGATTCTGACTTGTGTACCAGCCATCTGTAGCTTCATATTTTTGTGCATTATCAAGGCTGTATAACACTATCTGGCCAAACCCTGACTCGAGTTGTTGCACATATGCAATCCATCGGCTGTCGGGCGACCAGTCGAAATCATTGAATTCCCAGATTTTTGACTGATCGACTAGCGTAATATTTTTGGTATTAATATCAATGTATTGCAGCCGCATTTTTTTATCATTCCAGAGTATCTTTTTACTATCGGGCGACCATCTTAGTGTAAACTTATAGGTATCGGCCCCTGTTGTAAGTTGAATGGGCGGTTCGCTGCCATCCTGTTTGCTGATATAGATCTCGTACTCGCCATTCTTATCGCTGAGGTATGCAATCCATTTACCATCGGGCGACCATGCTGCTTCGCGGTCGTGTGCATTGCTGCTCGATGTGAGGTTGCGTGTTATGCCTTCTTTGGCCGGAACCGTAAAAATATCGCCTCGCGCTGAAATAACAATCCTGTTGCCATCAGGGCCGGCACCTACTGATCCGGTGAATTTGGTTGCATCCTTAAGTTCGGAGCGGCTTTCGTTAAAATCGCCGGTTATGAAAATGCTCAGTTTTCGGGTAGTTTGGGTTGCAATATCAAAGATGTGGATGTAACCACCTTGTTCAAAAATTATTCGGTTATCGCCAGCCGACGGAAATTTGATATCGTAATCGGTGAAATTGGTGACTTTTCGGGTGCTTTTAGTTTTAATGTTGTAACAAAAAAGATTCATAGTGCGGTCGCGGTCGGAGCAGAAATAAATCTCATCGCCAAACCACATCGGGAAGATATCCTGTGAAATATTATTGGTTATGTTCCCGATACTTTTTGATTCGAAATCATAGATCCAAATATCATCAGCCATGCCGCCTTTGTAATACTTCCATGTACGGAATTCGCGGAAAACCCTGTTATATGCAAGTTTCTTTCCATCAGGCGAATAGCTGCAGAAGCCTCCTGTTGGCAATGGCAATTCGGTTGACATGCCACCCTGTGCCGAAACTGAGAATAACTGGCCTGTAAAGTCGTTGAAGGTTTGTTTGCGGGAACGGTAAATAACATTTTTGCCATCAGGTGTCCAGGTCATCACTATATTATTTGGACCCATACGATCGCTGATGTCATCGCGGCCAAGAGTAGCGGTTATCGTCAGTCGTTTTGGAACACCACCAGCGGCAGGCATTGTATAGACCTCAGTATTGCCGTCATATTGGGCGGTAAATGCAATGGTTTTGCCGTCAGGCGAAAACCGTGAAAACATCTCATAACCCTGATCGCCAGTTAGTTTGCGGGCCATACCACCTTGTGCATCAACAGTATAAAGATCGCCGGCATAGCTAAATACAACCTGATTTCCAAATACTGCCGGAAATCTAAGAAGCCTGGCCTCAGTTTGTGCATGTGACACGAATGGAATACTAGTTACTAATAGTATCCCTGAAAGGAAGTTGAGAAGTGATTTTTTCATGTATATGATTTTTCGGAATTTGCTCTGGACAAAGATAAGTGAATGTGCTGTTGTGCTCAATGTGGTGGGATATGCTTTCACCGATTAGTTTTGACGGTTCAGCGATTTGTCGGGAAACCATCAATCACTTAAAGCGAGTCAGCCTGATTTTTCTATAAAAAGTGAATGAGTTTAAAAACTTTTACCTTTACAGTACAAAATAAACGTACAATTTATGGACAGTTTGTTTTCGCCAGGCCCGGTGTTTACTTGGGTAATCCTGCCATTGCTTATTTTTCTGGCCCGTATTATGGATCAAAGCATTGGCACTATGAGGCTGATCTTCGTTTCGAAAGGTATGAAGTATGCTGCGCCTTTTCTGGGATTCTTTGAAGTTATAATATGGTTGCTTGCTGTTAGCCAGATAATGCAGCATCTCGATAACTGGCTGTGTTATATCGCTTATGGCGCCGGTTTTGCAATGGGGAATTATATTGGCATCACCATCGAAGAACGAATCTCGCTCGGAACTTCCATTATCAGGGTTATTATGTCGAATGCCTCACCCGAAATGATTGGTATGCTGAAGGAGCAAAACTTCGGTATTACCATTCTTGATGCTGAAGGCGCAAAAGGAAATGTTAAGGTTATTTTCTCCATCGTCAGGCGCAAAGAGATCAAGAGCTTTCTTGATACAATCAACACATACAGCCCCGGTGCTTTTTATACTATAGAGGACGTAAGGGCAGCCAATGAAGGCATTTTCAGAACTGCAAAGCCAAAAACAGCTTTTAGCAGCATTAGTCAGTTGCTAATGATATCAAAATAAAGGGATTATCACAACGGTAAAAAAAATTACGATATTAAGTTATGAGAGTGCTGCGGGAAGGACAACCATAGCCCGACATCTGTTTGAATGTTTTACTGCGAATTCGCACGAGCCTGCCCAACTGGTGAATTATGACATTGAGAAACCTGATATCGTTGATTTTTACCAGCATATCCGCTTTTCAGAGGAGGTGTTTTATGCTTTGTTCCCGTTGATTGATATACTTAGGTGCAGGTATTGTGGTTCGTGCATACCATACTGTCCCGAAACAGCAATACATTTCGAAAGGGCAGTGCCAAGCATAAAGATAATTTCCGATCGTTGCAAAGCATGCGGAGAATGTATAAAAGGATGCAATGCCAATGGAATCAGGAGTGTGTCAAACAAAGCAGGCTATATAATGCACGGTCAAGCCGGTACAAACATTTATACCTTCGGAAAGGCACATGATCAACATGATTACCACCTGCCACTGATTTGTGAGCTAAATACAAAAATAAGGAACGATGGTGTTACTTTTTGTGACCTGCCACCTGGAAATTCAGGATTTGTGAGGGTTGCGCTCGAACAAGCTTCGGCGGCAGCCGTGGTCACCAAACCAAACCGCGGATGGCAAAGGGACGTTGAAATAATGACCGGTATGCTTTCCGAAATGGGAATACCATATGGTGTTATCGTGAATAAAATTAAGAACGAAGAGAGTTTCGTGCATGAAGTAGAGAATTATTGCAGCAGGCAGAACATTTCCCTTTTGGGTAAAGTACCATCAGATCAGTTGCTCGAACGCGAATTTTCGTTCGTTGACAGCATCAATGGTGACGATTTAAAATCTATCTTTGCCGGTATACTAAAACAAACAATGGAACTTGTAAATGATTAGTTTTTAAATGTTTGCGCGATACACATCACGATTTACAATAACTATAAATAACTCAAAACAATGTCTTCTGGAAAACTAGGTGTGAATTCAAAGTTAATTCATGGCGGTGGATTTAAAGACCCGCTTGGAAGTGCCACCGTCCCTATTTATCAAACATCGACCTTTATCTTTGACGACGCCGATCATGGCGCACGTTGTTTTTCAGGTGAGAGCGATGGCTTTATATATACCCGAATCGGAAATCCTACCATAACAGCCCTTGAAAAGCTTATTGCTGAACTGGAAGAAGGATTTGGCGGTATTGCAACAAGTTCCGGAATGGGTGCCGTGAATACAATCTACATGGCCATGCTCAGTAAAGGCGATCATGTTGTGAGTTCGGCAGCTGTTTATGGCCCTTCGCGTGTTGTGCTTGAGCAACAATACTCTCGTTTTGGTATCGAGGCCACATTTGTTGATACATCCGACACCGAAGCTGTGAAAAAGGCCATTCGCCCGAATACCAGGTTGCTCTATATCGAAACGCCTTCGAATCCCACCATGTTTATAACCGACCTGCAGGCATGCAGCGAAATTGCTCATGCCCACGGTATTCCGGTGGCTGTTGATAACACTTTCTCGAGCCCTTACCTGCAGCAGCCACTCACGCTGGGTGTTGACATAGTGTTGCATAGCATGACAAAATTTATTAACGGCCATGCCGATGTAGTTGCCGGAATGATTGTTGCACGCGATAAAGCCATGTACACGAAATTGAGGGGTATGATGGTGAACATGGGTTGCAACATGGACCCTCACCAGGCATACCTGGTGCTGCGAGGAATTAAAACGCTTGGCATCCGCATCGAAAGGGCACAGGAAAATGCAATAAAGATCGCCTCTTTTCTTGAAAAACATTCAAAGGTTGAATGGGTGCGTTTCCCGGGGCTTACTTCGCATCCGCAATATGAACTTGCAAAAAAACAAATGAAAGGCCCCGGATCTATGATAAGTTTTGAACTTAAAGGCGGACTCGAAGCAGGGAAAATTCTCATGAACAATGTGCAGCTTGCAATACTTGCCGTTTCGCTGGGCGGCGTTGAGACCCTTATTCAACACCCGGCATCTATGACCCACTCAAAAGTTTCGGCCGAAGCTAAACTCAAAGCAGAAATAACCGACGGGCTGGTGCGCTACTCGGTTGGTATTGAAGATGTTGATGATTTGATAAATGACCTGAGCCAGGCATTGGATAAAATCTGATTCCAAAGGCCGCCTCAATAATCTTCCTGCTCCGGAAAACCGGAGCGGTTTTTTTACAACACTGCCAAATAAACCGGCAGGACAGGCCAGTGCTCTTTATTACCGGTAAATTATCGATAGCAACAATAAGACGCGTAACTTTACATTATTATAACTGATAACTTTTGTTGTACTCCCATGCTCAGGAAATTATTCATTATACTGTTCATTTTTACTGCGATTCAGTGTACCGAAGCGCAAAAGGTGGCACTTGTCCTGAGCGGAGGCGGTTCCAAAGGAGTAAGTCATATAGGGGTGCTCAAGGCGCTTGAAGAAGCAGGTATTCCTATTTCATGCATCGCCGGTACTTCTATGGGAGCGATAATTGGCGGCCTGTATGCCGCCGGCTATTCGCCCGCCGAAATGGAAGAAATGATTATGTCGCCTGAGTTTCCAAAATGGGTGGCCGGTAAGATTGATCCGCAATATACTTACTATTCCAAGCAGCCCGACCCTGATGCTGCATGGATTTCTTTTAAGTTCAGGCCCGATTCTACCTTACAAACCCAGTTGCCGACAAATATAATATCGCCCATACGCATGGATTATGCCTTTATGGAGATTTTTGCAGGAGCTTCGGCTGCAGCCAGCGACAATTTCGACCGTCTTATGGTACCTTTCAGGTGTGTTGCGTCGGATATTGAACAAAACAAACCATATATTCTGCGAAATGGCGATCTGGCGTCTGCAATAAGAGCATCCATGACATTCCCGTTCTATTTCAAGCCCATTCGTATTGACGGGAAATTGTTGTTCGATGGTGGAATGTACAATAACTTTCCGGCCGATGTTGTTTACTCCGAGTTTAACCCTGATATCATTATTGGTAGTAAAGCAGCCACTGGCTATGCCCCGCCTGAAGAAGGCAATGTACTGTCGCAGATTGAGAATATGCTCATGGTAAAAACTGATTTTGACGTGATATGCGATAACAGTGTGCTCATAGAGCCTCAGCTTCAAGCCGTTAACGTGATCGATTTTTCAAACACCAGGGCTTTTATTGACAGCGGGTATGCAGCCACAATGAGAGTGGTACCAAAAATAAGGAGTTTTGTGACCGATACCATAACGCCGGATATGTATGTTGCTCAGCGAGAGGCTTTTAATAACCTAAAACCGGAACCTGTGATCACCGGATTTAATATCATTGGGATAAACTCACGGCAACAATCGTATGTTGACAATATGCTTACAGGCAATCATCTGCTGAGATTCAGTAAAGCGAAAAATCCTATACGAGCTACCTTCGATGAAGTCCGCGATAATTATTTTAAAGTGCTGGCCGAAGGCAGGATTGATGCAGCCTACCCAACCCTGAAATACGATTTGGTTAGGCATGGATACCAGCTTGATGTTTCGGCTAAGCGCGAAAAACCTTTCACTGCCGATTTCGGGGGCAGTATTTCATCGCGGTCAACAAACCAGATTTTTTTACAACTAAAGTATAATTACTGGCAGCGGATTTCGATTACACCTTATTTAAATACCTATATCGGCCAGTTTTACAATTCGCTCAAAACCGGCATTCGGACAGATATGCCCGGCCTTGTGCCGTTCTTCGCCGAGGCGGCCTATACCATGAACCAGTTTAAGTATTACCGCACCAAAACATCCTTCTTTTTTGATGAGAAAACACCTTCATTTTTGCAATCACGCGAAGTATTTGGAGAGTTGAAAGTAGGTTTGCCCATCGGTTACAAAGGGAAATTTGTTTTTGGTTTTTCTGTTGGCGAGAATATTGACAATTATTACCAAACGAGCACCTTTACGAGAAATGACACATTAGACAGAAGTGAACTGGCGTTTTTTTCTCCTTTTGCACTCATGGATATCAACACACTCAACCGGAAGCTATTTCCCGACCAGGGTTCGAGATTGCTGATGGAACTGAGGTTTATCAATGGTGACGAATACCATACCGCCGGATCAACATCGGTTCAGATAGGGAATTATTATCGCTACCATAATTATTTTCAGGCACATATACAGTTTCAGAAATACAAGAAATACGGACAGTATTACTCCTTTGGTTTTATGTTAGAGGCATTAGCTAACGGCCTTAAGCCTTACCGAAACTATACAGCAACCACACTTGTATCACCAGCCTTTTCGCCGCTGCCCGAAATGAATGTTCTTTACCAGCCGAGGTACCGTAATCCTGTGTTTGCAGCCATAGGATTGCAACAGGTTTTTTCACCATTCAAGAATTTTGATCTGCGAATCGAAGGATACATTATGGCGCCTTACCGTGAACTTATTCAGAATATCGATTTTACCGCATCTTTTGGTGAGCCGTTTAAAACCTTGCACCCTGTTGCTTCAGGTTCAATGGTTTACAGCAGTCCGATTGGCCCTCTGAGCATCAGCATGAATTACTACCAGGGAGAGGAAAATCCATTCTCTTTCTTTGTAAACATTGGTTATCTTGTCTTTAACAGGTCATCGCTGAAATAAGTGACTTTTCGCCTGAAATGCATTAATTACGCTGAAACTGAGGCTGCTTATAAATTGTTTTTATTTTTGCAGATTCATAACAAGGACAAAACAATTAGATACTTAAAGAAATCTTCCCGATAAATTCGCATTTCAGGCCTCTTTACACTACCAACCAGGGGCTTTACGTGTTCAATCCCAACAGTTTAATTACTAATCTTCTCATTGATGAAATCTACCAAACATTCCGATCAGAATCCAGAAGAGGTCACTGAATCTCTGAAGGAGGAGAATCTCAACGAAGTAAGTTCCGAGATCACTGAAACCGTAGCCGATGCTGCCGAAATTTCCGAAACGGCCAATACGGAACCCGTAACCACTCCGGTTGAAGCTCATACAGCAGAAGCCACTGAGATTTTGACTGCCGAAGTCAAAGACCAGGCTGAGCCTGTAGCTGAATTGTCTGAAACCGAGAAAACTTCCCAACCTCTTGTTAACGAATCAGGTGGAGAAGATGCTACGGTTGCTGAAGACGAAATGGTTGCCAAAGCTCCGCGGTCGAAAGCAGTTAAGAGTGCGCCAAAGAAAAAGACCACTGAGGTTACCGAACCAGAAAATGTTGAGGTAGAGACTGTTATTGTTGATACTGCTTCCAAAGTTGAAATAACCGAAGAAGAAGAAGAGGATGCAGTTGCCGAAGTAGAACTCGAAGAAAACACAGCTGATATACAAACCTATTCTCGCGAAAAGCTCGTTTCGATGCTCGAAGCGGTTGTGCACGAGGACGATATCAATTCCATAAAAGCCACTGTTGCCCTGATAAAGGTAGCCTACCTTGCCCGCACCAAGGAAGAGTACCACGAAATGTATCAGAAAGCCGGCGCAGCCGAAGAACCTGAAGATATAAAAATAAACGACCCTGTCGATGATCGCTTTAAAGTAGCCTTTAACATTTACAAGGAAAACAAAGCCCGGTACAATGACCTGCAGGAACAGGAAAAGATAAAAAATCTTGAAGGCAAGAAACTTATCCTGAAGGAGCTCAAAGAGCTTGTTGAATCGGAAGAGACATTAAAAAAGACTTACGACGATTTCAAAGCTTTACAGGAGCGCTGGAAACACATCGGGATGGTACCGAAAACTGACGCCAATGAACTTTGGCAAAACTACCATTTCCTGATTGAGCGTTTCTTTGATAAAGTAAAGATAAACAAGGAACTCAAAGACCTTGACCTTCGCAAGAACCTTGAGCGGAAAATAGAGCTGTGCGAAAAAGCCGAAGAACTGATTCTCGAATCATCCATGGCTAAAGCTTTTAAACGTTTACAGGAATTGCATGACGAATGGAAGGAAATTGGCCCGGTACCACAGGACAAACGTGAGGAGGTTTGGGACAGGTTTAAAATTGCATCGGACAAAATCAACGAACGCCGCCGTGAATTCTACGGCAAAGTACAGGAAGAGCAGGATTCAAATTATGCTGCCAAAGTAGTTCTTTGTGACCAGCTTGAACAGTTGTGTGCCCGCGAATTTAATTCCATAAAGGAATGGCAAAACAGCACCAACCAGGTCAACGAATTGCTTAAAGTTTGGAAAAGCATCGGCCAGGCTCCCAAAAGAAACAACCAGGAAGTATGGAACCGTTTCAAAGGATACCTGGATGGATATTTCAGTAGCAAAAAAGAGTTTTTTGATAAGCTCAAAGAGCAGCAGTTACACAACTATAACCTGAAGGTTGATCTTTGTGTTCAGGCCGAATCGCACAAACTGAGTACCGACTGGAAGAATTCGAGCCGCGAGCTTATCCGGCTTCAGGACGAATGGAAAAAGATAGGCCCCGTGCCTCGCAAACACAGCGATAAAATTTGGAAGCGTTTCCGTGCAGCTTGTGATGAATTTTTCAGTAATAAGTCGGAATTCTTCAAGAATGTTCAGCACTCCGAAGAAGATAACCAGAAAGTAAAAGAAGAAATCATCGTAAAACTAAACACTCTTGAACTCAGCAATGACCGGCAGGTTAACCTCAATGCCATGAGGGAGTTGCAGCGGCAATGGATGGAAACCGGCCATGTTCCGTTAAAGGAGAAGAACAGATTGCAGGATGAATATAAGTCGGCTTTGAATAAATTATACGATAAATTAAAGGTCAATGCGCTGGAAGCCAGTACAATGAACTACAAATCGCGTTTCGAGAATATAAAAGAACAGCCCGACGCCGTTCGTATAATAAACCGCGAGAGAGTCAGCCTCCAATCACGCATTGACGAAATGAAGGAAGAAATCCTTTTGTGGGAAAACAACATCGGTTTCTTTGCCAATTCAAAACAGGCCAATGTTTTAAAAGCAGAATTTGAGGCCAAAATCGCACATGCTAAGGATGAACTTGCAAAACTCGAAGCCAAGATGAAGTTCCTGAATAAAACAGCTCGCGAACAACAGCAAAACCAGTAATATCAAACCTTTTCCGGTTAAAAGCCCCGATCACGGGGCTTTTATATTTTATACCAGGCGCTATGCTGAGGCTGAATCGTACATTCTATTTGTTTAGTATCTTTGTTTTATGTCAGCAAATACTTTTGGAAAAATATTCCGGCTCACCACATTTGGCGAGTCGCACGGTGCAGCAGTTGGCGGCATAGTTGATGGATGCCCGGCAGGCATTGAAGTTGACCGGGAATATATTCAGCAACAACTGAACAGGCGACGCCCCGGCCAGTCGGGTATTACATCACAACGCTCCGAAAAGGAAGAGATTGTCATTCTCTCTGGTATGTTCGAAGGTAAAACTACCGGCGCACCAATCGCTTTTATGATAAGGAACGAAGATGCCAGGCCATCGGACTACGAACAGATCAGGGACATATATCGCCCGTCGCATGCCGATTATACCTGGGACTGGAAATTCGGATTCCGCGACTGGCGGGGCGGCGGACGATCCTCAGCACGCGAAACCGTTGCCAGGGTAGCTGGTGGAGCTATTGCCCAATTACTGCTGCTCAAAGCCGGAATAAAGATATGTGCTTTTGTAAACCAGGTTGGGAAGATTAAACTTGAAAAAAGATACTCCGAACTTGACCTCACACAAGTTGATTCAAATGCAGTGCGTTGTCCCGACTTGAAGGTTGCCGAACTCATGATGAAGCATCTCGAAGAGATAAAATCACTGAACGATTCAACCGGAGGTATGGTAACCTGCGTAATACAGGGATTACCGGCAGGAATCGGTGAACCTGTTTTTGATAAACTTCATGCCGACCTTGCGAAAGCCATGATGAGCATCAACGCAGCCAAAGGATTTGAATATGGTGAAGGGTTTTCGGCTGCTTCAATGCTTGGTTCGGAACATAACGACAGTTTCAGTGTAAAGAATGAATCAGGGTTTTCGACATCCACAAATCATGCGGGCGGCATACTCGGAGGCATCAGCACCGGCGCCGATATTTATTTTAATATTGCTTTTAAGCCAATTGCTACCATCATGCAGCCTCAGCAAACCCTAAATACTAAAGGCGAAAAGGTAACACTTGAACCAAAAGGCCGGCACGATGTGTGCGTTGTGCCCCGCGCAGTTCCGGTGGTTGAAGCCATGGCTGCACTTGTGGTGGCCGACCACTGGCTGCGAAACAGAGCCTCCAAGTTCTGATATGTATCGTGTTAGCTCATAATCATCAAAATATCAAATATTTACAATGAGAAAAACTTTAAAAGTAATCGGTTTAACCGTCATTGGACTCTTTATCCTTGTCTTGTTGTTCCCTTTCATCTTCAAAGGGAAGATTCAAAAAGCAGTGCAGACGGAAATTAACAAAAGCCTGAATGCAGTGGTGACTTTTGATGGTGTTGGAGTAACGTTCATCCGGCAATTTCCCGATCTTACAATCAGCATTAACAACTTAAACGTCAGAGGTATAAGTCAATTTGAGAATGACACTCTTGCTTCAATCCCGGCACTCAGGCTTACCGTGGGGCTGATGAGCGTGCTGAAAGGAGGCGCCTACGAAGTGAAACAGGTTATCCTGTCGAAACCAAAAATCCTCTTTAAGGTGCTGGAAAACGGGCAGGTAAACTGGGACATTGTGAAATCCGATACTACTGCTGACACAATCGCCGAACCATCAAGTTTCAAAGCGCTGCTGCAAAAAATTGAGATCACGGATGGCCGTTTGATATACGACGATGCCGAAATGCCCGCTTTCGTTGATTTTAACGGAATTACAGGCGTGTTGAGCGGCGACATGACAATGGATGTTACAAACCTGGATGTTGATGTGAAATGCAGGGAGATGACATACGATTATGATGGCGTCAGGTACATGAATAAGATTTCTGGCGAAGTGAAAACGCCGCTTAAAGCCGATATCGCCAACTGGATTTTTACATTCAAAGACGGACTGGTAAAGCTGAACGATTTAGGTGTGGCGGCAGATGGTTTTTTCGCCATGCCCGACGAAGGTTACCGGATGGATATACGCTTCAAGGCGAAGGAGAATACCTTTAAATCATTCCTTTCGCTCATACCGGCTATGTATTCCAGAGATTTTGCCGGTTTGAAGGCTTCGGGCACCATGGCATTCGGAGGTTGGGTGAAAGGATTATACAGCGATGATTCAATCCCGGCTTTCAACATCGATCTTACAGTGAACAACGGACAATTCAGTTACCCCGGGTTGCCCGGAAGTGTTTCGGAAGTTAACCTGCAGGCCAATGTTTCGAATCCTGACGGCGTTTTGGATCATACTGTATTGAATGCCCCAGCTTTGCACCTCAGGATGATGCAAAATCCTGTGGATGCTTCGTTTACTGTGAGAACGCCGGTATCCGACCCCGATATAGATGCAAAATTGAAAGGAAAGATCAATTTCGCCGATGTTTCAAAAATTTATCCTTTGGGCGAAAAAACTACGCTTTCGGGCATTGCCGATATTGACGCTGCATTTTCCGGAAGGCTTTCGGCTATTGAACAAGGAGATTACGAACGATTCAATGCTGAAGGTTATGCGGTCATTGAGAATCTGGCATACTCGGGCGATGCTGTGGAGCAAGCGGTAAAAATCAGCACAGCACGTCTCGATTTCAGTCCGGCATTTGCACAATTAAGCGGAATGTCAGCAGCCATCGGTAAAAATGACATCGCTGCCGAAGGGAAAATCGAGAACTACCTGCCATATCTTTTAAAGAAAGAAGGTGTATTGAAAGGCACGCTTTCGCTTTCCTCCAATTATATGGATATTAATTCATTGGTTTCTGATAACACAAGTAAGGACAATTCTTCTGACAGTTCAAAACTGTCGGTTATCGAAATTCCCGGTAACATTGATTGCACACTGAGCACAGCCTTTAAGCGATTGATCTATGACAAGTATGATCTGAGCAATATAAAAGGGCAGGTCTTTGTAAAAGATAAAACACTGTTATTGATTGGATTAACGATGGATGCGCTCGACGGAACCATGGCCTTGAAAGGTTCCTACAACACTTTCGATCCCAAAAAACCGCTCGTTGACCTTGAACTTAACATCAAAGATGTGGATGTGAAGAAGACTTTCAGCGCATTTAATACCATGAAGCAACTGGCGCCTATTGCCGAGAAGCTCACCGGTGAAATCAGTACCACTCTCAAATTTAAAGGTGCGCTCATGGAGAATATGATGCCTGAACTCACTTCGGTTTCAGCTTATGGCTTACTGCTATCAGAGATTCTGAAATTCGGGAATACCAACACTTTCAGTAAAATTGCCGATGCTTTGAAAATCGAAAAACTCCGAAACCCGGCTGTAGAAAAAGTAAATCTGTCGTTCGACCTGGTGAATGGAATTGCCACTGTAAAACCTATGGATTTCAAACTAGGTAATTATAAAGCAAATATTTCCGGTACAACCGGCCTTGACAAAACGATCAATTACGTGCTCACGCTCGATATTCCGCGCAGCGAATTCGGCTCCAAAGCAAACGGCGTTCTTGATGGCCTGGTGAGCGACGCATCAAAAAAAGGAATTAAGCTTACGCTTGGCGATATCGTGCCTGTTACGTTGCTGATTGGCGGTACTGTAACAGATCCGACCATCAGGACAGGAATAAAATCGGCAATGAGCGATGTGGTTGCTGATGCAAAGAAACAGGCGATTGAACAGATCGAAAAGAAGAAAGAAGAGCTTGTAAACAAAGCCAAAGAAGAGGCCAATGCGCTTATTGCACAAGCCAATGCCCAGGCTGCCAAATTAATTGCTGATGCCGAAGTGCAGGGTCAAAAACTTGTTAATGCAGCACAGCTGGCAGCTGAAAAGTTGAGAATTACAGCGGATTCGACCTCAAGTAAAATCATCACCGAAGGCAAAAAAAATGGCCCCATTGCTGAAATCGCCGCTAAAAAAGCCGCCGAAAAAGTGAGAAAGGATGCAGATAACAAAGCCACCGGTCTTGTGAATGAAGCACAAAAGCAAAAAGATGCTATCATTGCCCGCGCCCGCGCCGAAGCGGAAAAAGTGAAGCAACAGGCCGCCGGTAAGGTAAAATAGATGACTGTGTTGGTATAAAGCCTTATTTGGTCAACGCTTCGCCGATACCGATGTTTCTCTCGCCCAGTAATTTCCTGGAATCATCCAGGAAATTCATCATGGCAGCGGCAGCGTTTCCATCAGGGAACAGTGTGTCGTTTTCAAATTTTGCTGCAGGGAGAATGTAATATTGCCTGCGCCCTTCACTAACAGGATTATAAACCCAGGTGAGGTGATACGACGCCCCGGCGACGGATGTCTTTCCAAACGCCTTTCTCAGCGTTAGACTGAACATGGCGCCGCCATCCGTATAACGGTTTCGCTGGTTCGAGATATAATTGCCCAGCGACCAAACAACAATTCTTTCTTTTTGCAGACTGTCGGCTTTATGCCATTCCATTGGCTGGATTACATGCGGATGTGACCCTATGATGTAGTCAGCGCCATTGTCAAACAGAAATTTTGCGGTTTCCTGCTGAAATGCGTTCGGCACCCGCTGGTATTCCTCACCCCAATGTATAAAAACCACTATTTTATCGGGTTGTGAATCTCGCGCTGCCTGAAGATCATGAAGCATCCTGTCGTTTTCGATAAGACTTACGACATTCCCTTTAGGAACAGGAATGCCATTTGTGCCATAGGTGTAGTTAAGGAATGCAAGCCTGAATCCTTTTTTGTTGATAATCAGCGGGTTATTGTTACTGTATTCGTTTTCGTTTGTATAGGTGCCCATGTGCCTGAGCCCGAGACTGTCAAGAATAAAAACAGTTCGTTCTATACCGGTTTTACCCCTGTCGCAACAATGATTGTTGGCTGTGCCGGCTATATCAACACCGGCATGTATGAGGCCTGTCACCAGTTCATCAGGCGAACTAAAGGCGGGGTAACCACTGTAAGGTTTTCCGGCAAGAGTGGTTTCGAGGTTTGCAACAGCAATATCGGCATCGCTTATAATGCTGCATACAAACGAAAAGCAAGAATCATAGTCATATTGCTGCTTTTCGTTATTCCAAGCCGCATCAACCTGGGGCATATGCTGCATAATATCACCCATAAACAGCAGGGTTATTTCCTGTGAAACCTCACTGGCTGCTTTTACAGGCGGAAGTTGCTGCGAAGTTAGTGCCGGCGAAAACAGCAATACTACTGCAATGACTGAAGCTAAAGACGGGAGGAGTGCATCTTTGAACAATCGGGTCATCATTTCAAAGTATCGCCTGATTTTTGCGGTTTCAGATAGCATAAAAAACAAATCTCATGTCGATATTACAGTGGGAGGATTATGGAGAATTCGCCCCACCTGTGCGAAAATCCCTGCTTGAATTCAGGTGATAAGAAATGTTGTGCTGCTTCAAAACCATAGCCTTTGTAATCGAAATGCAGACCAGCTTCAGCAACTCCGATAATCCGGTTCATCTGTCCCGGCTTTAAGGTGTAGGAATTATTTCTGTTGATCATTCCGCCTTGAAGGGTAGCATCGTAGGCAATGAAACGGCCCACAGCCTGGGCATACACATAGGCTTGCCATTTTGCACTTTTCGCAGGGTTTGCATAACTGAAACGTGAATCAGAGATACCATATTGGGCCCGCAATCCAATACCTGCGTTGTTGTAAAGGGTTCCTGCATTGAACAGGGCAATTGCGCTTAGGTTGGCTTTTCCGGTTTCGGTGAGGCATTTCTCGGCCTCGTAATTATAATTGATGATGATATCGTTGCTTATCTGAGTTTCCCATCCCTGCGGTATATCGTTGGTAGGGAAGGTTTTATGAACCAGCGTCTGTAAAAATGATCCTGGCGAGTAACGCCCGATCACACCGGCGTTCAGATTGTTGGTAATGCGAAGCTTTTTTTTGCTATCAATGTTTAATCGTTTGATTCCAAGATAGATATACGATGCAAAGGGGCGGTCGTTTTTGAGAGTGGGGGGTATGCGCGTATCGGACGATGTGTACATGTTTTGTACAAGCAGAAGGCTTGTGCTGCTCATTGATTCATGCCTGTATGGAAGCAGTAGCTTTGAAACACTATGCCGGCTAAGCCCGGGCAATTGCAACTCGATGGCGATGCCGTTGGTATAGTAACGATCGGTATTGTTCCAGGTAATGAGGTCGTTTTCAAAAGTAAGTTTAAGCGCAGGCCTGCTGTCGCGAAATGTCTCAATAAATATAACTCCGGATAGGGCTTTGGAAAGATTAGCCGTATAAGCACTATCGGATGCCGGCACCAGGAACTTCATTTGCCTGAGTTTCGATACTTTATTCTGCTGTAGCTGCAACGTTGTAGTATCAGGTTGCTCGATGGAATTGAACAATTTTGTCAGTAACCTTTGGTTTCGCTGCCGTGTTTTTACTGCTTTACCGGGGATTGCCGAAACATGGAAAATACTGCTGAATACCTTTTGAAAATCAGGAGTAGCGCAGGGAACAGGGTTCGATACCTGGTCAAAGATGAGAATATTGTATTTGGCTGGTAAGTAATTGATGTTCAATTTAATTCTGTCACCATTCTGCTTTACGAATTCCAGGTTTTCCTTGTTGGTCGTTACAACCGGAATATTCCCGCCGGCAAGTAGTTGTTTAATGGCACTGATTTCGTCAGTCCTGAGGTTGAGGTCCTGCTTGCTGTCGGCAAAAATCACCACCGCCGGGTGATCAATAATTTCGCTTGAATGTTTTTCATTCACCGGCAGCATCTCGCCTGCTTGTTTGCTACAAGCTGCGAGCACTGCAAGCAGAAACATCCATGCGAAATGCCTAAACATATCCGGTAAACCCTTAATTCACAGGTGGTAAAATTAATCTAAAATTGTCATGGAAGTAATAACATTTGCCGGTTTTAATGTTGCTATTCGGCAAAAAGCAGGCTGTTAAGGATAAACCGCATGTAAATTCCCACTCCAGGAGTGAAGCGTTTATACCCTTCGAGGTTGATGCGGTTCCAGTTGGCGGTTATTCCGGGTTCGAGCACGATGCCGTTATCAAAGGTTACCGAAGCGCCAACTCCTGCTGACAGCCCAAATCCTATGCCACCTTCATAAACGCTGAACGTTTGCATACTTGTATTCGGAACGTAATTCTGCTTACCGTATATGTTGATCATTGAATATTCCTTGCTTTCGATATACAGCGCATTCTTGAGCACCTTGGTATTGTTCACATTGATGCCGCCCAGGGCAAAATACATAACATTGGCTTTGTTGCTTTCGAAAAACCGCTTGAGTGCCAGGTTGAAATAAACGCGTTCTTCAATGCCTTTAACCGGGTAGAGCCGCAGGTCTGGATTTGTAGAGTATTCTTTCGGGTCAACTTCAATACTGATGGCATCATTGGCTTTCAATTTCAGGTAATTGAATTCGAAAATCAGTGAATAAAGTTTATTGAAACGATATTCGCCGAACAAGCCGGGGTTTATGGCTATTTTGTAGTGCATGTTTTCAGGAAGGCCGTTATCAGCGATAAACACGGTATCGTTTGCATCGAGGGCATTGTATATTTCCTGGTACCAATAGTAATTGTTAAAAACCCAGCTTGCCTTGTTTTCATTCGAACTGCTGCCATTATAATAATTTGCAGTATATCCCGATGGGTAATACAACCCGAAATTCAATCCAAAAGTCCAGCCATTGTACTCCTCGTTTTTTTGTGCAGAGAGCTGCCTGCTGGAGAAAAAGAGGAGGATTGCAAGAAAAAGAAGCCGGGAGTGTTTCATATGAAAGAAGTATTACGGCAAAGATAACTATTTTGATTGCGGGGAAGTTGGTATTACGCTGTAGGTATTCTTGCCGAAATTAAAAGATCAGACTAATGAAAAGCCTGATATTTAGGAAGGTAACCAGCAAGCCAATGCCAAACAGCAAGAATGCAAGCGGTTTTGAATTGGCATATTTGCCCATAACTTTTTTTGACGAAGTAAGATAAACCTGCAGGAAAATTGTGAACGGCAATTGAATGCTCAACAGCATCTGTGAGATGATAAGTCCTTTGAATGGATCACCAACTACGAAAATGATCAACAGGGCCAGGGAGAGTGACATCAAAACGCCAATGCGGCTGTGATTATCCTTCATATCGAAAGGTTCACCGAAAAAGCCGGCAAAAATACTCCCGCCGGCCATCGCTGAAGTAATTGTTGATGAAACACCTGCAAAAAGCAGCGCCACGGCAAATATCACGGCAGCATTGTTGCCAAGCAGAGGCTGAAGCATCCCCTGAGCCTGTTGTAATTCGGATACCTGCACTTTGTTGGCGAAAAACGTAGATGCAGCCATCAGGATCATGGCGCTGTTTATGGCCCAGCCTACGATCATTGAAAACAAGGTATCGAGAAATTCGAACTTGAGTTGTTTTTTAATAACTGCCTCATTCTCAAGATTCCATTGTCTGCTCTGAATGATTTCGGAATGCAGAAACAGGTTGTGAGGCATCACAACGGCTCCCAATACGCTCATAACCACAATCATTGAACCATCCGGAATAGTCGGTTTAACCCAGCCGGCAGCAGCCTGCATCCAGTTGATGTCAGTCAGCGAAAGCTCATAGATAAAGGACAGGCCAATAATTGAAACAAACCCGATGATCCATTTCTCAAGTTTGCGGTATGAGTTAGTGAACAGTAGGATCAAAACAGTGATGAAAACTATAATTGCTCCTGCTTTCACAGGAATTCCGAACAGCATCTGCAAGGCAATGGCGCCACCAAGCAACTCAGCCATTGAAGTGGAAATGGAAGCAGCAACAGCCGATGTAAGAATGCTTCGCGACGTAAATACGCTGGTGTGCTTTGTGGCTGCTTCGGAAAGGCAAAGGCCTGTTGCGATGCCTAAATGGGCAACATTGTGCTGCAAGATAATGAGCATAATGGTCGAAAGGGTAACCATCCACAACAATGTGTAACCATAATCGGAACCCGCAGCAAGATTGGAGGCCCAGTTGCCCGGATCGATAAATCCAACGGTCACCAAAAGGCCGGGACCAATGTATTTCAGGATTTCGAGCCCGCCGAAAACGGGACGGTAATCCTTGCGGTCAATGTTTTTAAATAAGTTGAAGAGGCGCGATAACATACCTGCTATTTGAATTCGGAAAGATACATCTAATTCATAAACTGGGTTATCCTCAATTTGTTCGTGCACGAATCAACGCCCGATCCTGAACAGTAAAAGACATAAACAGCTTTAAAAGGAATTCATGAGCAGAATTATATATCCCCGGACTACTTTTTTCGCGTGGGCCGGCAATGTTAAGGATACGGATTTCATATTTCTCGATCCATCGGATGGTATGATCAGGGTCTGGTTTTGAATCAAGGTCAACAATAAGCAGCGGTTTCTGTTTTTGCCTGCAAATTGAAGCAGTGAGCGTCGTACCCCGGTCAAAACCCAGCTGAAATAGAATGATTGTGCCATCTGAATTTTCAATATTCAGACGTGTTCGCTCGGGATATTGCGAAGTCTTGGTTTCGTTCAACGGGTAACAGAGGGGGATTGTGCCATCCTCAGCCCGGCGGTGTTTTGGACAAAATCCGCCGCAAGGAATTCCAAGTGCCAAAGCAGCATCAAGCGCAGCACGATCAACGCCCGTTTGTCCACCCGAAATTATTTTTACAGGCAATCTTTTCATACTCAGAATGATCGGGGTAAAGCCGGCCACACAAATATAAATCCGTAACAGCTATCAGGTAACTATAAAAACTATCGCCACAAGGCAGGCAATAGCGGCAATTATGCCAATAGTGCGGGTTTCTTTCCGGATCTTCTCCCTGCAATCATCAATTTTCTGCTTTGTCGGTTCGGTTTCAATATTTAATTTGCCTGCTTCCGTCAACCACTTCAAAGCCGGGCGGTATAGCTCGATTTTAAGGAAATCGTTGGCACGATTCATATAATCATCGTACAACTTCTGCTCCGGGCTGAGGTTTGAGTTATTGTTGCTGTGATCCATGGCTAAATTATTAGTAAACACAAATTTATCATCGTAATTCTGAAAATTGAGCATATTCACCAATAAAAAGGGGGAATTTTAGGATTATTCTGTTGTATATTTACCCAATAGTTACAAACCATTATTAACCATCTCATTAATTTTTCAATTATGCCAATCAGAATCGTTAAAGACCGTGAACGTACAACCGAAGACAATTACCCGGGTGGAGGAGGTGGAGGTGGCGGCCAGTTGCCCGGCGGATTAAACACAGGTTGCCTTACAGCACTATTGCCTTTGCTACTCAAGAATCCAAAAATCCTGATTGCCATCGTTGTTATCGGGGCGGCAGTTTATTTTTTAGGCGGACAAAAAAGCTGCAATATGTTGCAGCAGGTCGCAGGTGATGGTAGTGCATTCAGCCTTGGCGGTATGCTTGATACTTCGATGTACCGTCAGGCAGAAATCTTTGAACCGCTTTCTGACAATGTTAAAAACCCGATGCCAGAGCGTGTCAGCCTTCAGGAGTTTTGCCCCGACCGGATGAACCAGGGCCAGCAGGGATCGTGTGTGGCATGGTCGAGTGCTTATGCTGCTAGGTCAATTCTTTTTGCGAGGCAATCAGGGCAGGATCCTGATGTCAATGCTTTCAGCCCGTCGTTTTTGTATAACCAAATAGGCCTCGACGGTTGCCAGGGGTCCTACATTATCCGGGCAATGGAATTTATGAAAGATAAAGGTGCTGTGCCACTCAAACAGTTTCCTTATGATGAAAACGACTGTTCAACACAACCCGACCGATATCAGTTGCAGTCGGCAGAGCAGTTTCGTACCAAGGGCTATAACCGCCTTTCACAAAGTACTGACGATAATAAGGTGGACATGCTGGCGGTGAAGCAAAACCTGGCACAGGGAGCGCCAGTAGTAATAGGAATGATGGTGGGAGGCAGCTTTATGCAACCAATGATCGGCCAAAAAGTGTGGATTCCGACCGGCGATGATTACAACATGATGGGTTTTGGTGGTCATGCAATGTGT
>JAKLFM010000220.1 GCA_022711175.1 Bacteroidota bacterium
AGATCCAAGGACCATTGCCGATGCGATCGTTTCCCTATTGTCTCAAGTAAAACACAGACCGTCATTAGATAACAGCAAGTGCCTTGAGGCGATGGATATTAATAACATCGCTAGGCGGATTCGACGTGTTTATGATGAAGTACTAGAGGCGCGGTCATGAATAACAAGTGGTGTCGTTCTGTAAAACTTCTGCTCTATATCCTTATGAGAGCTCTGCAAAATGCAGCTGTCCAGGAAACCTATGATAATGCTGGATTCCGTGTCGCGCTTCGCTTACACGGAATGACAAAATTGTTAGTTTTATGTATTGATGCAAAGGTCTCAAACTGTTATTGTATGTTTGTCTATGGTTAAATAAATAATATGTTTATAACTTGGGTGAGAATATGAAAATATGTAATCAATGCATACTCCCAGAAACCTTTCCAGGTATAAAATTTGATGACCGGGGAATCTGCAATCACTGCAGGCGGGCTGATTCCTCTTCAACAGATACGGCTGT
>JAKLFM010000221.1 GCA_022711175.1 Bacteroidota bacterium
TTTTCAGATTGATCTGGCGGGGTTGCCGATCGCGGGATCTGCGCCAACTGAATTTTTTATGGATTTCATCAAATCGTCAAATGCGGTCGTTCCGGAATCGCTCAAGTTTAGCTACTGGGATGATTCGAATATGGTTTTCGAAATCGTTTCACCCACCTTGGTTCCCTCGGAATTCAGCCAGGATGTGACATTGACCGGCCGCTTGACGGTCTGTGTCGGCGCACCAAATAGCCCCTGATGCCGGCCTTCGATTCCACCGCATTCGACGCAGCTTTTGACGTTGCCGCCTTCGGTGGCGGCGGTGGCGGCGACCCGGTTCCCGTGCTGGTCGCGAGCGGGGTTGCAACGCTCGGGTTGCAGGTTTCTGTTGTTTCATCACTCGTTTTTACTTCTGCTGCCGGCGCCGTGCGCTGGTCTCCTTTGGTGGTAATCGGCGGGGTCGATGTCAGCGCGCGGCTGGCTGGTGCAATAAGCGTCAGCGCTGCCGAGGATTCGGCGCG
>JAKLFM010000222.1 GCA_022711175.1 Bacteroidota bacterium
TGTAGTATTCATCAAACGGTCCCGGATAGAATGAACTGGTTACTTCGTATTTTTTTGTTGTATACCAGCCAGACCAGCCTCCCGCATGAGCCCAGTAGCCCATCCATGCACCGGTGGTAGTGGCAAAATCATTTACCTGAGCTCCCCAGGTTTTAAGAACCCCCGGAAGGACCAGATCAGCTGTGGCGGACGTAGCGTCATTCGGATTGTAGTTCACATCAAGCCAGTTTTCACAGCCTGTTGAACCGATGACCGCCAGTGTGATAAGGATTATAATTAACTTTTTCATATTCTGAATCTTTCGTTGGTGTGTTAATACTTTTAGAAGGTCAGAGTGACATTTAAGCCGTAGGACCTCGTAGCAGGCGTCTGGTTGCTATTGGAAAAACCGACAGCGTTGCCTGAACCGTCATTGAATTCAGGGTCAGCGTAGATGTTATTCTTCGGCAGGAACATGAAGAGGTTCCTTCCTACAAATCCGATCCTGATACCTGATATGC
>JAKLFM010000023.1 GCA_022711175.1 Bacteroidota bacterium
GGTTTTCATCATTTTTTCGCGGTTTGGCAGGTTTATCATCTCAATTTCGGCTCCTACCAGGTCGATGTGTGCGGGAAGAAGGTCGAGGTTTGGCGTTTCGGTCTTAAGGATAATATTCCGGGGGTCAACCTCTTCAACAATACATTCGTAGATGGATGTTTTGATATTCTTGGGGTCGAACCCTACACCCGATGTGGCATTGGCCTGAGGGTCACCGTCAATGATGAGTGTTTTGCGCTCCAGCACTGCCAGCGAAGCTCCCAGGTTAATGGCTGTTGTAGTTTTGCCAACGCCACCCTTTTGATTTGCTATTGTGATAACCTTTCCCATCGTATCGTAAATGCCTTGTATGTTGAGATTGAAGAAGTTGCGGTTAAAAGGCCGTGCATTGCAAGTATTGAAATGTTACTCCGTTGATAGCTTGCAAAATCCGGCAAAATCGAGTGAGTTTGAGTTTATTCAGAAATGCAAAAATACGATATTCGGATAAGGCAGCCGATGCAATGTTGATAAGTTTTAACGCATCGGGAAGCATTGATTTACATGCAAAAACATTTCAAGGCATCGCCTTGGCATGCCCGCGAACGTTTATACCTTAATTTAAGTCGGCTACTTGTCGAGGTCGTCGAATTCAACCCCCGAGTGGTTGTGGTCGTCAGCGTAATGACGCTCGGGGGGAACTTCTCCGGTTTCGATGAAGGATACGGCATCCTTCAGCCCATCGCCGAATTTCTCGAAATCTTCGCGGTAGAGGAACAGCTTATGCTTTTTATAGAAAAATTTCCCCTGTGCATTGTCAAACTCTCGTTTGCTTTCGGTGATAGTAATGTAATACTGGTCGGTACGGGTGCGTTTTACATCGAAAAAGTAGGTGCGCTTTCCTGCTTTAACAGCCCTCGAAAATACGTCTTCCCTGCTCTCCGTGCGATCATTTTCTTCCATTGTCGTCAGTTTTAAATTTCCTTATCGTACAACTCATGCAAATTTATATTTTTTTTAACGTATCAAGCGAAGAAATAGTTTACCGGCCAATAAAAATTGGCTAAAATAGCCGTTCCATTCCTTATTGCTGACATTCAAAACGCATTAATCACTAATTTTGCCGCCGAAAAATTGTTCATTTACACAATATGTTAAGCAGAAGGTTCCTCAGGATCAAGGTGTTGCAGGCGATATATGCCTATATGCAGGAAGGCCCCGAAAGTATTAATTCAGGTGAAAAGCAGCTCCTGAAGAGTCTTGATAAACTTTATGAACTATATATCAGGCAGTTATCGCTGCTGATCGAAATTTCTGATTTTGCCCAAAGGCGTATCGAAGAAAACAAGCTCAAGTTTTTACCTACCGAAAGCGATCTGAATCCCAATACCCGCTTCATCAATAACCAGTTTATCAGTCAGTTGGCTGCTAACCGCGATTTTATTAAAAAGCGCGATCAGTATAAAATTACATGGGCCGATGATGAAGAGATGATCAGGAAACTATACAACCAGTTGCGCGAAAGTACCGCTTATACCGCTTATATGGCCGCTTCGGAAACCTCATATAAGCTTGATAAAGAATTTGTTGAAAAGATATTTGAAGAAATTGTCGCCCAATCGGAACTGCTCGAGAGCTATTATGAGGAACGCAGCATATACTGGAGTGACGATTTCGAAATCACTCTATACATGGTGCAAAAAACGATCAGGGGATTTCGTGCCGATCATGACGAATACACACCACTGCCGGCGCTGCTTAAAGATGAAAATGCCGGCGAAGGAAGCGAAGACCTTGATTTTGTGAAGAACCTTTACCGCAAAACCATCATCCACAGCGACGAATTTAACGGCATCATTGCTGAGAAAGCCCAGAACTGGGAGATCGACCGTATCGCGCTTATGGACATGCTGCTGTTAAAAATGGCCATGACGGAATTCATCGATTTCCCTTCAGTGCCTGTGAAAGTAACACTGAATGAATACATTGAGCTGGCAAAAAGCTTCAGCACGCCCAAAAGCAAACTCTTCATCAACGGCATACTCGATAAACTCATCGTTGATTTCAAGGCTGACGGGCGACTGGTAAAAACCGGCCGCGGACTGATGGAGTGATCCTGTAAACTGCATTTTATTTCACCTTGCCGTGAATCGCAGCGGTTAATCATTTCGATTCTATCCGGACCATTAAACAATCAATTATTCACCCAATCAACCAGTCACTGATCATAATTCTGTCCTATGCATTCCGACACCATTGCTGACTTTACCATCCGCGATTTCCATGATTCGGATTTCGTCCCGGTGCAGGCGTTGTGGCTTCCGCTTGGCCTTGGCAGCAGCCAGCGAGGCGATACTCTTCAGGTGATAAAAAGCACATTGCTTGCCGGCGGCAAATTCCTTGTTCTTGAAGAAAAGGCGACCGGTAAATTGATCGGCACCTCCTGGATGACGGTTGACGGGCGGCGCAACTACCTGCATCATTTCGGTATTGATGAAAATTACCAGGGCAGGGGATTAGGAAGACAACTGCTGGATGCTTCACTTGCATTTGCACGCAGGAAGGGCCTGCAATTGAAAATTGAAGTACACCGGCAGAACCAGCGGGCACTTGATCTTTACCAGCGCAATGGTTTCAAATTCCTCGGCGATTACGATGTATATATCATTCGCGATATTTGAAACCGGTGTCGTTCGGTCACGCCTTATTTCTTACTTTTGCAATCATTTCATACGTTATGAAAAACACACTGTTACTTGTTGCACTGCTCGCAGGAATCATAATTTCAGCTCCTTCATGTAAAAGGCACGGCAAAGGCGATCTGCCTGCTGATGTTATCATGAATCCAAATACAGCATCGGGTAAAACCGATCCTGATGCGTTGCCTGTCATTACCTTTGACAAGGATTTTCATGATTTTGGAAAGCTCACCTCGGGTGAAAAAGTCACTTATGCATTCAAATTTACCAATACGGGGAAAGGATTGCTGCTCATCTCAAAAGTGAGTACTTCATGCGGCTGCACTGTGTCGGAATACCCAAAGGAACCGATAAAACCGGGCCAGGGTGGTACCATCGACGTGAGTTTCGACAGCGAAGGCCGTATGGGGCTGCAAAACAAAACAATCACAGTCTTCAGCAATACGCAACCACCAACCAACCTTCTCAGAATTCAGGCAAGTGTGGTTGAAGTTATAGATCTGTAAGCGGATGCTGAAACACACATCAAATGTTAGAATCAAGAGAATCAATTCAATAATAACTAAACGAATCAATCCATGGAATTACTGAACATCCTTTTAATGGCCCCGCAATCGGCCGATGGCAAAAGCACCGGCGGTTTCAGCTCACTTATCTTTCTGGTGGTAATTTTTGTAGTGTTTTACTTTTTCTTCATCCGTCCGCAGGTAAAACGTACAAAAGACCAGAAAAAATACCGCGAAAGCCTTCAGAAAGGGCAAAAAATCATCACGATTGGCGGCATTCACGGCAAAATCGTTGAACTACAGGATACAACGGTTACCATTGAAGTTGAAGGCGGCGTAAAGTTGCGCATCGAAAAATCTGCCGTTGCTGCTGATTCGCAGGACCAGCTTGGCAGCGAGGCCAAATAGCTCAACATAACTGAGCAGATCATTTTCAATTGCCGGTAACGGTTATTTCATTTCAGTTAAATGCAACAACCAGGCAAACAGATTGATACATTAGAAACCGGAACGCGTCAGCCTAACAGGCAGAAGTTTAGGAAACGCATCGCGGTGCTTTTGGTGTGCCTCGGCATTTCCACGCTCATGTGGCTGTTTATCGAGCTTACCAAGGATTACACTACGGAACTTAAATATTCCGTGGCATTTACAAATGTTCCGAAAGACCTGATCCTGCAAAACCAGAATGATTCATCCATTACAGTAGGAATCACTGCCCAGGGTTTTGAATTGGTTACGGCGCAGCTTTTCAGAAAGCGCCAGGAACTGGTGGTTGATTTATCAGAAATCCGCATCCGCAAGGAAACGGAAGGTTATTCGGCATTTATTCCCGCTGCCAGTGTGTTGCAGCAATTTGTAAGACAGATAAGGTATTCAAAATCAATTTCATACATCAAACCAGATACCTTGTTTTTCAGGTTTTCGGATGTTTACCGGAAAGAAGTACCCGTCAGACTGAACTTTTCGTATAGCATGGAACAACAGTACCAGCTTTACGATTCGCTGGAGTGGTGGCCTAAAACGGTTATGGTTTCAAGCATCAAAGATGTAATCGACACCATACGGTTTGTTTCAACAGCCAAGACTGTAGAAACAGGGATTGACAGCAGTCTTGTTTTAAAGATTCCCCTGTTACGGCCCTTATCAAGAGGTATGATCTCTTTTTCGGCCGACTCGGTTTCGGTTCGTATGTCGGTGCAGAAATATACCGAAGCTACGTTCACCGTGCCGATAAAAACCGAAGGCAATACAACGCAGCTTCGAATCTTTCCCGATCAGGCCGAAATTACCTGCCTTGTACCAATGGTTGACTACAAGCAGGTTGAAGCCGCCAGTTTTGTAGCGTCGGTGCAGGCTGACGGCAACACCCTGGCTCAAAATTCAAAGCTCAAAGTGAACCTGGCAAAGGTGCCCCCGAGGGTGAAAGTGGTGAGTTTAAAACCTGAATTTGTAGAGTACATCATCCTTTCACCATGATCAAAGCAGGGCTTACCGGCGGCATAGGCAGCGGGAAATCATTGGTAGCCGAGGTGTTTAAGCATTTGGGTGTGCCAGTTTTTAATGCTGATGCAGAGGCAAAGAATTTGTATTCAAAACCGGAGGTTCTCAGGATCATTGCCGGCCATTTCGGTAATTCAGTTCTCCTGCCCGACGGCTCGCTCGATCGTAAGGCACTTGCTTCCATTGTTTTTTCCGATAAGGAGAGCCTTCAAAAGCTCAATTCAATTATTCACCCGCTTGTAGAATCAGCATTTATTGACTGGCTGCAGCAAAATGCCAGTTCGGCATACACGATACATGAAGCGGCAATACTCTATGAAAGCGGTTTTGACCGGTTCTTTGATAAAGTGATAGTAGTTGATGCTCCTCAGGAACTGTGCATTGCGCGCGTCATTGATCGTGATAACATAACCCGTGCACAGGTATTGGAGCGGATGAAGAACCAATGGGAACCGGAGAGAAAGGCATCAAAAGCCGACTTTCTCATTGTAAACGATGGAGAGCAGATGGTGCTGCCGCAAGTGCTTGCCATTCACAAGTATCTGATGCACATGCAGGGTGATCAGGAATAGAAAGCGCTTACTTCGCAATATGGAAGTTGAATGCCGGTGTGCCCAGAACGCCCATCAGTCTGACCCATATCGGTAAAAGTTGTTCGGTGCCCCGTGATGCCGTGATATCACCAAGATCGACGATGTTTTTCCATCCAAAGTCCTGTAACAGCCGGCGTACGTCATTTTTTGCATTTGCCTCGTTGCCACAGATAAAAATGTCGTGCTCTTCCCTGATTAGCTGAGGGTTGACCATAAGCTGGCAATTCATGGTGTTGAGGGTTTTAACAACACGGGCTTCAGGAAATTCACGCTGAATGGTTTCGCCGAGTGAATCGGTGTTGCAAATGATGAGTGAAGGAGGCATACCTTTTGAAAAGTCGAGGCTGTTAGCCAGGTCAACCAGTATTTTTCCTTCCAGATTCTTCTTTCCGGCAAGGTGCAATGCTTCAAGTGAGAATTCACCCTTTGTGCAGTTAAAAACCAGTGTGCCAAAAGCTGCCGATTGGGCAAAAGTGCCTGTATAAGCTTTGTCGCCGTTGGCCGCTTTCCACGCCCGGGCATTGGCATTGTCAGCAGTACGTGAGCCCAGCATCACCCTGTGGCCGAGGCTTATCAGTTTGGCACCAATGGTATTGCCAACCATACCTGTGCCCAATACAGAAATATCCATGATGATAGAATTAAGAATTTGATGAATAACATTTTGGGTAAATTATTGTTCATTTGTATGAGTATTCGCAACTTTTAACAGATACTTTTGCCGGTAAAGGTTATCAATAATCAGAAAAACTTTAATTGTTATGTCAGAACAGATTTTAGGAGTAGGTTCGAGGGTCAGGCACCCTCAGTTCGGCAAAGGCGTGGTTGTGCAGGTGCGCAGCGATGCTTACGAAATTGGGTTTATTGAAACAGGCGTCCGCCAGATACTGCGCGACTTCCAGGGCCTCGAAGTGATAGAGTTGGTTGAAACTCCTTCCGACCTTGCCACGTACGAAAAAATTGAAAAAAGCCTTGTGCGTATTCTCCGCCGTTTCAGCGATGTGAGTGAAATTACCCAGATGGGCCAGCGCTGGAACAATGGTAAAATGATTCTGTACCCGGGCGACAATACTACCAAAGAAAAGGAGGTGCCGCTGGAGGCTTTCTTTCATAAAATTGTGATGGTACGCGACCGACTGCGTGTGCTCGAAGCCAAAATAAATGCCAGCGCTCTCAGCGACGAGGATAAAGTGGAGCTTCAGCAATACATTACACGCTGCTATGGCAGCCTTACCACTTTCAATGTACTTTTCAAAAACAAGGAAGATCAGTTTATCGGAGAAAAGTCAGCCTGATGTCATAATTATAAAAATAAAATCCCCCCGGTACATTTTCCGGAGGGATTTTTTTATTTGCTGATCAGAAATTCCCGCGGAGTGAGATCACGATATTTCTGCCGGGAGCGCTGATTCCGCTGGCAAAATAGCGGTAATGCCTGTCGAGGATGTTCTCAACGGCAAGCTGTATCCCAAGGTTTTTATTGAGTTGGTAGCCTGTTCGCAGGTTTAATGTGTACCATGACGGCATTCCGTCGGCTGTGGCGTAGGTTTGGTTGTCCTCACCACCTGGACTGTAATCTTCGATGTGCTTCCACCCGTTGTAACGCGAATAGAACTCAGCGCTGAATTTAGTCAGGCTGAGGTTCAGCGAGGTTAAACCAAACAGGGGAGGGATGTGATCGAGCGGAACATCATCGTCCTTCACATGGCCGTACGTGTAAGTGATATTGCTCTTTAACGAGAGTATTTTCGTCAGCCTGGCCGTAATACCGGCTTCAATTCCGGCAATAGTTGCTTTTTCGGCGTTTTGCAGTGACTGAACTGCCGACAAGGTGCCGTCGAACAGGATAGAATCCTGGCCATTGTAAAGCGAAGGCCGCGCAACAAAAGCATTCGTAAGCAAGGTGTAAAACCCTGTCACTTCTGCTTTGAAACGTTCATCTATAGTTTTGCCAATTGTAAGTTCGGCATTATATGAATACTCAGGTTTCAGCTCCGGATTTGGCACAATAATGAGTTGATCGGAACTGTTGGAATCGTTAAGTTTCGAAATATCGTCAACATTGGGCGCACGGAAACCTGAAGAAAGGTTTGCGGCAAATCTCCACCCTGCACCGGGCATTACAACCAATCCGAGGCTTCCGTTGAAGGCAGTGTTATCCTGGCTGATGGTTGAAGAGAACGGGAATTTCAGCAAATCCATCATTTCCTGAGTGTATTGTGACCTCAGAGAAACATGGCTCAACCGCAATCCCTGCGAAAAGATGAGTTTGTCAGTTATTTCCCAATTGTTCGAGGCATATGCTGCCAGGCTCAGCATGCTGCTGCCATCGTCAGGATAGCGTGTTGCCACATCATAGGTGATGCTCCCGTCGCTCATCTTTTCATTATAGGCTTTTGAATCAACCATGTTGAAATTTCCCTCAAATCCGTAACGTAGCTCGCAGGACTTGAAGATTTTTTTCATCAGGTCGGCATTCAATGTCAATACATTCACGGTTTCTTCCTGGTGCTTGCGTTTGCTTTTGCCAAAGCTGCGGCTGATGCGGTCCTCGCTAATATACTGCCATGCCGCAGTGAGTGCAGCATTGTCGTAAGCTTTTACCGGGTTGAGCCATTCGCTTCGCAGGGATACCAGAGCCCGGGTTTGCGGCCCGTAATACCACTCGGCATATTTGAGTTTACCCCCGGACATTTCGGTAAGGCGGTCGTATCGCGAAATGTTTCCTGAGTTTGAAAACTGCGTGTTCAGGACCAGGCGGTGTTTCGTATCGGGCTGAAAGAGTGTTTTCAGGAGTATATCGTACTGCTTGTATCCTGAATATTTCTGCACGAGCGGATCACCGTTTGCAACCATTGAATCCTTATCATTGATGCGTTCGGCATAATAGAGGCATTTGCCCCAGTCGCCGTACTTGCTGTCGCGGTTGCTGCCGGCTTTAAGGTCACCAATGTCCTTGTATGAAGCACTGAACAGAACACCAAATTTTTTCCAGCCGGCGTTAAAGCCGATGTTACCGGCCTTTTCGGAGGCAGCGCTGCCGTATTTGAGCATGACATTGGCCGTTGACAGTACTTTATCGGTAGTTGATAACTGGGGATTGCGGGTGTAGAAATGCATCACACCGCCCATGGCATCGCTGCCATATATTACCGAACCAGGTCCATGCACGACTTCGGCGCGTTGTAATATATTGGGATCGAGTGTGATGGCATTTTGCAGGTGGCCTGCGCGATAGATGGCATTGTTCAAACGCACGCCATCAACCACCAGCAACACGCGGTTCGATTCCATGCCGCGGATTACCGGGCTGCCGCCACCAAGCTGGCTCTGCTGCACAAACACATTGCCTGTTTGCTGTAACAAATCGGCAGTCGTTTGCGGATTGATTGACTGAATTTGTTTCAGCGGAATTATATCGATATGGTTGGCCAGATCTTCGGGCTTCTCCTCCGTTTTATTGGCCGAAAACACCACTTCATCGAGCCTGAATATGGCATCAGCAAGAAACACGGTGCCATTTTTAATGGATTGATCATTCATTGACAGCACCACCTTAGCATATGCGAGATGTTTAAATACAAGGGTGTCAGCTTTGCCGAATTGCGTAATATCGGCTATGCCATTGGTATTAGTTGTAACAGATTTTGTTTGTGATGTGTTGTAGATGAGGCAGTTGCTTACCGGCTGAAGATCGGCTGATGATACTACCTTAACCTGTTGTGAATATAGTATCATGGTTTGGGCAAGCAGCAGCAACGTTGTAAATACTTGTTTCATAGTAAGTTTGTTGAAAATAGTTAACAGTGCATTGTTCGTTGGAACATGCACGCGGATTTAAAGAACCACATCCTTTCGCTATCAGCGGGAAGTGATTTTTCAGATAACTATAAGGTTTGGTTGTGGGGGATGCCCGTCAACAGCAATGAATGGTGAGAATGTAATTTGTATATCGGCGAGCGCCAGGTTCAATTTACTGGCATAGCAGGTGAAAGTGCTGATATCCTTAACAAGCCCGGTTTTAATAATGCTATCGAGAATTACTTTCACGGGATGATACTTTACTGACCCGGCGCAGGGCAGGTTGTTATAGTCGCGTGCAAGGCTAAGCAGCTTCTCTTCTTTATAGTCGCGCTTGCAAAGGTAAACGATGCTGTCGCCTTTGGCAGACTCTCCGACAACATCATACATAGCATGGCCAACGCGTATTTCTTTTTTCCTGCTTTTGCTGAATTCCAGCTTATCTGAATTCCTGGGAAGTGTAATCGAAACGAGGTTTTGCTTTTCCTTTGCTGGATTCTGAAGAAAAGCTTCATGCCGGATGACAGTTCTCAATGCCTGGAAATAAATCATATAACCCATTGAATTATAGATTATTGCAATGCACAGTAGTAATACTGTCCCTCTCTGTTTCAATTGGTACATAAAACAAAATTATGAATTTTGCCGAACAATGCCGTCCGTGTTTGTTTATTTAGGCGACATACAGTAATTTAGTCAAAAAAACAGGGATCATTAATTTCGCAGAGATATGTTGTTCGACATTGACCTTATCAAGTCAGTTTACACGTTGTTTCCGGTTCGGGTTGCAAAAGCCCGCAAAACGCTCGGCAGGCCGCTTACCTTGAGCGAAAAGATATTATACAGCCACTTATGGGATCAGTTGCCTGAAAATCCCTATTCAAGAGGCAAGGATTATGTAAATTTCGGGCCTGACCGTGTCGCCATGCAGGATGCTACAGCTCAAATGGCATTATTGCAGTTTATGACGGCAGGCCGTGAACATACTGCAGTCCCCAGCACCGTACACTGCGATCATCTTATACAGGCCAGCAACGGGGCAGCGGATGACCTTGGGGTTGCTGTGAGCCAGAATAAGGAAGTTTATGATTTTCTCGAATCGGTTTCGGCCAAATACGGTATCGGATTCTGGAAACCGGGAGCCGGTATTATTCACCAGGTCGTACTCGAAAACTATGCTTTTCCGGGCGGAATGATGATTGGTACCGATTCGCATACCGTGAATGCCGGAGGCCTTGGTATGATTGCAATTGGTGTGGGTGGCGCCGATGCCATGGATGTGATGGCCGGTATGCCGTGGGAACTTAAAATGCCAAATCTTATTGGTGTAAAACTCACCGGAAAGATGAACGGATGGACTTCAGCCAAAGACATCATTCTTAAAGTTGCAGGCATTTTGACCGTAAAAGGCGGTACCGGTTCCATTGTTGAATATTTCGGTCCCGGCGCCGACAGCATTTCGGCCACCGGTAAAGGAACCATCTGCAATATGGGCGCCGAAATAGGAGCTACCACATCCATTTTCGGCTACGATGAAGCCATGAGCCGCTACCTTAAAGCTACAGGCAGATCAGTAGTTGCCGAACTGGCTGACGAACTGATGGAACATTTCCGCTCCGACGATGATGTTTACGAGCATCCTGAAAGATACTATGACCAATATATTGAAATCAACCTATCGGAGCTTGAGCCTTATGTTAACGGGCCGTTTACGCCCGATGCAGCATACCCGGTTTCAGAATTTGTTAAAGTAGTCAAAGAAAAAGGATATCCTGCAAAGCTGGAAGTAGGATTAATAGGTTCCTGTACCAATTCATCCTATGAGGATTTAACCAGGGCTGCGTCGGTTGCGGCGCAGGCCAAAGAAAAAAATCTGGCTGTAAAAGCAGAATTCATCGTTACACCGGGTTCGGAACAGATAAGGTACACAACCGGCCGTGATGGGTTGTTGCAAACTTTTGAAGACATCGGCGGCGTGGTTATGGCCAATGCCTGCGGCCCCTGTATCGGGCAATGGAAACGCCACACCGATGACCCTGAACGTCCTAACAGCATTATAACATCCTTTAACAGGAATTTTGCCAAACGCAACGACGGCAATCCCAATACACACAGCTTTGTAGCCTCGCCCGAAATTGTGACAGCATACGTGATTGCCGGCGACCTGACTTTCAATCCGTTAACCGATTACCTGGTAAACCGCGACGGTGAAAAAGTAAGACTTGCCGAACCTAAGGGTGTTGAACTTCCGCCAAATGGTTTTGAAGTATCCGATCCGGGTTATCTTGCCCCTCCCGATAATGCCGGCGATTTGAAAATTATTGTAAAGCCTGATTCAGAAAGATTACAGTTGCTTGATCCTTTTGAAGCCTGGCAGGGAAAGGATTTTGAAAATCTTCCGCTGCTCATCAAAGCCAAAGGCAAGTGCACCACCGACCATATTTCGATGGCCGGGCCATGGTTACGTTTCAGGGGACATCTCGACAATATCTCGAATAACCTGCTGATAGGTGCCATCAATGCTTTCAATGAGAAAGCGAACATGGTGAAAAACCAGATCACCGGATCATTTGACACAGTTCCGGCAACGGCACGTGCCTATAAAGCTGCAGGCACAGGTGCGATTGTAGTTGGCGACGAGAATTACGGCGAAGGCTCCTCGCGCGAACATGCAGCCATGGAGCCGCGTCATCTCGGCGTGAAAGCCATCCTGGTGAAATCATTTGCCCGCATTCACGAAACCAACCTTAAAAAGCAGGGAATGCTGGCACTTACATTTGCTGACAAAGCTGATTATGACCTCATTCTTGAAGACGATAGAATTGACGTCCGCGGCCTCACTTCCTTTAAACCGGGCAAAGCACTCGAAATCGTTCTTCATCATGCCGACGGCAGCAGCCATACCATAAAGGCAAACCACTCATACAATGAGTTGCAGATTGAATGGTTTAAAGCAGGTAGCGCCCTTAATCTGATTCGTAAAAGTCTTCATAGTTAAAAATCAACAGAATACGACAATGAAACCGGTAATCCGTTTGCTATCAGTTGCAATAACAATTGCAGTTCTGCTCTTCAGCTCTTCATGCTTCGAATGTATCGAAGGCGATGGAAACGTCATTCAAAAAACCATAGAGGTTGGGGAATTTACCAAGATTAAGCTTAACGGCGATGCCAATATCACGCTCACAAGCGATTCGACTGCACTCTTCCTGATAAAAGGCGAGAAAAACATTATCGATGAATATAGTGTTGAGGTTGAAGGCCAGACGCTGAAAATCGGCTCGAAACATTGCCTGCGTAACCATGAGCAGGTAAGCCTGCAAATACCTTATAAAAAGCTTGAATCGGTGATTTTAAATGGTTCAGGATCGGTTTTTGCCAATGAACCTGTTAAGACATCTTCACTTAATTTGAGAATAAACGGTTCAGGCGATTTTGAATTGCCAGCCGAAGTGAAGGATTTGTCGGGAGTGATCAATGGATCGGGCGATATCGTAATTACCGGAACAGCTGCTAATGCTGATTTCTCTATCAATGGTTCGGGCAATATCGATACACCTGGCCTTACTGTGGAGCAATGTTCCGTCACGGTGAACGGTTCAGGGGACTGCAGTGTATGGGTTACAGGTAATTTGAAGGTAAACATTCGCGGAAGCGGAAACGTTTATTATAAAGGTGAGCCGGCTATCTATACTGATATCAAAGGTTCCGGTTCGGTGAATAAAAAAGAATAAATATCGTCGATAAGCACGTTACATGCGAATACTAAAACCATTCATGCAGGCGTTATGCTTTCAGCAATTATCGCTTGCCGTTTTTAATTCTCTCAATTTGTGAAAACCATTTTCAGAATAGTAATCCCTGTACTTATTCTTCTCATAAACATCCAAAGTTCAGCGCAAAACGGAGGAAATAATGCGTATGAATTTCTCACGCTAATCAATTCAGCACGAATTGCAGCAATGGGTGGCAATTTTCTCGCGGTTAACGATAACGATATCACCCTCACCCAGGCCAACCCTTCGCTCATCAATGCTTCGATGCATAACAGCCTGTCGCTGGGATTTGTGGATTATTACAGCGATATCAACTACGGATTTGCCATGTACGGACGCAATTTCGCGAAAGCCGGAAGTTTTGTCGGCAGCATGCAGTACATCAGTTACGGCGATTTTTCGCTAACTAATGACCAGGGCGAAGAACAGGGAACTTTTAATGCCGGCGAATATGCATTTAATATCGGGTGGGGAAGATCGCTCGATACTGTTTTCAGAATAGGCGCAAATGCCAAGATGATTCTATCGAACCTTGAATCGTACAATTCGCTTGGTGTGGCGGTTGATGTTGCAGGAAGCTACATACCGGATGATAAAACCTGTATATCATTGCTGTTCAGGAACATTGGAAGACAGATCACCACCTATGCTTCCAATGGTGTCGAACCTTTGCCCTTCGAGATACAGTTGGGCGTTTCGCGTCGTCTTGAACATCTGCCTTTCAGAGTTTCGGCACTTCTCACACATCTCGAAAAATGGGATCTTACTTATGATGCTCCCGATGACCAATCTTCACTCACGGGCGAATCTTCAACGCGTTCAGGCATCGGCGACTTCGCCGATAAGGCTTTCAGGCATGTGGTGATAGGAGGGGAGTTTATGCCGGCAAAGTTTATGAGTATAAGGCTTGGATACAATTACCAGCGCCGCCAGGAAATGGCAGTAGCATCGAGAACCGGAATGGTAGGCTTCTCGTGGGGCTTAGGCTTGAAGGTTTCGAAATTCGGTATCAATTACTCACGTTCGCGCTATCACCTGGCCGGATCGCCCAACTATATTACCATAACAACGAACCTTGGCGACTGGGCTAAAAAGTAACCCGGCGCTATTCTCCTTTTTTCGTTAATTTCGTTCGAAAAATACCTGAATTATGCAAGTGACCATTGACCCGGATGCCGGGTTTTGTTTCGGCGTATCGCGGGCAATAGCTGCCGCTGAGAATGAACTTTCGACGGGAGGTGAGTTATACTGCCTTGGCGATATCGTTCATAATTCGGAAGAACTGGAGAGGCTGAAATCCAAAGGATTAAAAATAATTACCCATGACGATCTGCCCAGGCTCAGCGGTAAAAAAGTGCTGATTCGCGCCCATGGCGAACCGCCTGATACTTTCGAAACTGCGAGTAAACTGAATATTACCCTGATTGATGCTACCTGCCCTATCGTGAACAAGTTGCAGCAACGCATCAGCAAGAGTTACCTGTCCTCTGACGCAGAAGGCGGTTCGGTACTGATTTATGGCAAACCCGGCCATGCTGAGGTTGTGGGCCTTGTTGGACAAACAAATGGTAATGCCATCGTTATCAATCAAATGGAAGACCTAAACCAGGTAGATTTTTCAAAACCGGTACATCTTTATTCGCAAACAACCATGGATAAGGAAGGACTCGATGCCATTGCGGCCGAAATTGAAAAGAGGCTTGAAACAGCAGGCGGGCAAGCGCTTAAAGTTCATAATACCATTTGCAGGCAGGTTTCGGGACGGGCTCCGCTGGTAAGGGCTTTTGCAAAGAAGCATGATGTGATTGTGTTTGTAAGCGGGAAAAAAAGTTCAAACGGCGCATGGCTATTCTCAATCAGCCTTTCGGAAAACAAGCGCAGCTACTTTGTTTCGGCTACGGAAGAATTGGAAAAGGAATGGTTTAAACCGGAAGATTCGGTCGGTGTTACAGGCGCTACATCCACACCGCCCTGGTTATTGCAGGAAATTGCCGGCGAAATTTCAACATTTTAGCGTTTTAGACTGAATAGCTTTAAATTTGCCATCAGGGGTGAACAGTCCCCGGTTTTAACTCTTTATCCCGTGTATTTAAGCCGCCTTCAGGTAACCAATTTCAAGAATTACGCACTCGCCGATATCTCCTTTTCGGAGAAAATCAACTGCTTTGTAGGCAACAACGGCGAGGGCAAAACCAATCTGCTCGACGCGATTTATTACCTTTCCTATACCAGGAGTTATTTCGGGAACATTGATGCACAAAACATTCGTCACGGAGAAGACTTTTTTGCCATTCATGGCACATTTGCCCGCAACGGCAATGCTCCCGATGTTGTGAGTTGCATTCAGAAAGCCACTCAGAAAAAGCAATTCCGCCTGAATAAAAAAGAGTATGAGCGCCTATCGGACCATATCGGGCTGTTTCCCTGTGTGATGATTTCGCCCTACGACCGCGACCTTATTAACGAAGGCAGCGACATCAGGCGGAAATTCATCGATATGGTGATTTCGCAGTTCGACAAAGTTTACCTCGGAAGCCTTATCCGCTACAGCCGCTTGCTCGAACAGCGCAATGCCCTTCTTCGCCGGTTTACTGAAAACAGGCATGTTGAACATGACATGCTTTCGCTCATTGATGAACAAATGGTAGTGCCGGCTGCCGAAATATGTGAAAAACGACAGCATTTCATCAATGATTTTCTGCCGATATTCAGCCATTATTTCGGATTTATAAGCAGCAGGCGGGAGGAAGTAGGGATACGCTATGAGTCGCAACTGCTCGAAAACTCATATCCGGATTGTGTGAAACAGTCGCTGGAGAAAGACCTGGCCGTGCGATATTCAACCGCCGGGATTCACAAGGATGAGCTGTTGTTTGAGATAGGTGGCTACCCGGTAAAGAGATTCGGTTCACAAGGCCAGCAGAAATCGTTTGTGGTGGCTCTGAAACTTGCGCAATACGATTTTACCAAAGCAAGGCTTGGATACAAACCGGTTTTGTTGTTCGACGACATCTTCGACAAACTCGATCCCTCGCGGGTTGAACAGTTGATAAAACTAACAGGTGATGAGAATTTCGGACAGGTATTCATTACCGATACCGAACCGGAGCGCATACGCCGTATCTTTAATACCTTGCAGATCGGCCATAAGGTTTTCAGAATTGCAGGAGGAGAAGCAGAAGCGTTTGAAGAATAAACCAGGCGGGGGAGTTTAATTTATGATCAGAAAATCAACCGAAATAATGCTGAAAGATGCCATAAATGAATGGCTGAGAACCAATCATTTCGATGAGAAATTGAATGAAACAAGGTTGATTTCATCATGGGAGAAAGTGACCGGGAAGCTCATTGCCCGCCATACGGAGAACCTGTTCATTAAAAACCGCGAGCTGTTTGTGAAGGTTGATTCCTCAGCCCTCAAGCATGAACTCAGTTACATGAAAACGAAACTGTTGAAGAAGCTCAACAAAGCGGCAGGTGTGGTAGTGATTGATGAGATAAGGTTTTTGTAAAATAATTACTCATTTAATCTCAAAATTCAGCAATTTCTGGCTCTCAAGGTAAGCCTCCAGCTTGTCACCGATTTTTACGGGTCCAACGCCGGCAGGAGTGCCGGTGAAAACATAATCGCCAGTTCGCAGCGTTACAAATTTCGAGATATAGCTAATGATCGCATCAAACGAAAAAATCATGTCGCGGGAATTTCCTTCCTGAACAGTTTGCCCGTTCAATTGAAGTGAGAACCGTATGTTATTCAGGTCTTTAAATTCCGAAACAGGAACGAACCGGCTTACCGGCGCTGAAAAATCGAAGGACTTGGCTTTTTCCCAGGGTAATCCCTTTTCTTTTGCCTTCTGTTGCAGGTCGCGGGCAGTGAAATCGATACCAATTCCAATGGCGTCGTAATAGGTATGGGCGAACTTCTCACTGATATGCCTGCCTAACTTACAGATTCTCAGCACTAATTCGCATTCATAATGAAGGTCGGAAGTGAATTCGGGATAGTAAAACGGACGGTTACGAATGAGCAATGCCGTATCGGGTTTCATAAAAAAAACCGGTTCGGCGGGAACGGCATTATTGAGCTCTTTGGCGTGTTCGGCGTAGTTGCGGCCTATGCAGATGATTTTCATACATTGATTCTTTTACCACTAAGGCACTGATGGCACTCAGAGACACTAAGAATTTAATTGCTTTAATGATATGACAAAACGGACATCTTAAGTGTTCCTATGTGAGTGGTTTATTTTTAAAACCTAACCTTTATTGAAGTTCCGTAATTTTATCGCTGTCACTACTTTTTTGGTTGTGAGCGGGAATGCGCTTTTCATGATCCAGTCGTAATAGGAGGGCTCTCTGGCAAAGATGGTTTCCACCTTTTCGCCCTTGTATTTCCCGAAGTTGAAGATTTCCTCCCCCTTATCATTGAAGATGACATTGCCCATGAGGTCAGCATTACGGCTGAAGTATGAGAAATCGTGCAGGGCTTTGATGTCGTTTACGACAGGCTTTGAAACATTTCCGTTACGATCCTCATAATCAACACCTTCGTAACGCTCGAGTTGTGCGAGAAGCACTTCGTAGGTGGCAAGGGTATCAGCTTCGGCCGAATGGGCGTTTTCGAGCGGTTTGCCGCAGTAAAATTTGTATGCGGCCTTTAACGTCCGGGGCTCCATCTTGTGAAAAATGTTCTGTACATCAACAATCCTGCGGTTTTTCATTTCAAACTCAAATTCGGCCCTTAGGAATTCTTCAACCAGCAAAGGAATATCGAATTTGATGTTGTTGTAACCTGCCAGGTCGCTGTTGCCGATGAAAGCGATCAGGTTCCCCGCCAGTTCCTTGAAGGTGGGCTTATCTTTTACATCTTCGTCCTTAATCCCGTGAATGGCAGTAACTTCCGCGGGAATAGGCATTTCAGGATTCACGAGATGTACCCTTGTTTCTTCCCTGCCATCGGGATGAATCTTCAGGATAGCGATTTCAACAATACGGTCGTTGGCAATGTTGGTGCCGGTTGTTTCGAGATCGAAAATGGCTAGTGGGCGGGTGAGTTTGAGTTGCATAGTGCTGAATTTTCAGGGAATATTTGAAGATATTCGCCATTGGATACCCAAAGTAAAGCAAAATTATTTTACTCCGAGTCAGGCGAGCCTTGCGAATGACGCTCCGTTGATTTAATATTTTGAAATTCAGCGGCCATTTCTTTGGTGAGTGTCCGCATGCGTGCAATGTGCACAGTGACAAACGTTGCAATAATAA
This sequence comes from Bacteroidota bacterium, assembly GCA_022711175.1. Classification (GTDB taxonomy): domain Bacteria; phylum Bacteroidota; class Bacteroidia; order Bacteroidales; family UBA4417; genus UBA4417. The sequence continues at coordinate 18,117 of JAKLFM010000023.1, forward strand.
GGAGAATAATTCTCGCGAGCCAAAAATCAACCAGGAAGACAACTGAACTGCCAATGGATATCCAGATCATGCCGATGGCTAAGTATTTGATCTTTAACGGAATAGCCTTGTGTTGATAGTAGCTGCGAAGGTATTTGCCGAACAACCTGTGTTGAAGTAACCAGTTATAAAGCCGGTCGGAACTGCGCAGAAAGCATGCGGCTGCGAGAAGCAGAAATGGCGTGGTTGGCAACAACGGCACAAGAATACCGATTAGCCCTAATCCCAGCGAAACACAGCCTGCAATGATCAGTAATGCTTTCTTCATATAAAGGAAACTCTTGCCTTATTGGTCAATGAGTCATAACCAAAGATCAAACCCTTGTTTATGAGAGGATTAAAACAAAGCGCCATTCGAAAATGTGGAGATTGCAGCGATCAGATTGCTGTGTTCGGGTCGAAACTTTCGAGCAATTGCTGCATGCGTTTGATGAACTGTCCTCCAAGGGCTCCATCCACAATGCGATGGTCATAAGCAAGCGACAGCATACAGATGTGTCGTATGGCAATCACATCGCCTTCGCTTGTTTCGAGCACCCACGGACGTTTCTTGATGGTTCCGATGCCGAGAATGGCTACCTGTGGCTGGTTTATGATCGGTGTACCGGTCAGGCTGTCGAAGGTCCCAAAATTAGTTATGGTGAAAGTACCTCCCTGGATATCGTTAGGATCTAATTTGTTTTTCCGGGCTTTGTCAGCTAATGAGTTAACCTCAAATGCGATGCCTTTAAGGTTTTTCTGGTCGGCATTTTTGATCACCGGAACGATAAGGTTTCCATTTGGCAGTGCGGCAGCCATCCCTACGTTCACATTTCTCCTCTGGATAACATTGTAACCTTCGATGGATGCATTTACATTCGGGAATTCCTTCAAAGCCTTAGCAGCAGCTTCGATAAAGAAAGGAGTGAAAGTGAGTTTTTGACCTTCGCGTTTAGCAAAATCATCTTTCACCTTTTCGCGCCAGCGGACAATATTAGTCATGTCAACCTCGATGAATGAAGTAACATGAGGTGAAACGTTTTTCGACATCACCATATGGTCGGCTATCAGGCGCCGCATGCGGTCCATTTCAACAATAACATCGCCGGTGCCCGGAACAATCGGTTCCGGTTTGATAACAGCGGCTGCGGCTGTTGGAGCAGCTTTAGGCTGAATGGCAGCAGGTTGTGATTTTCTGGTTTCGAGGTACGCCACCATATCCTGCTTGGTTAAACGACCATCCTTGCCTGAGCCCGAAACATTGTCAAGTTCTTTGAGGCTGATGTTTTCTTCCTTAGCCATAGACCTCACCAGCGGTGAATAGAAGCGGTTTGAGGCAGGTTCTTCAGGTATAAGGTCAGTTGCCGCAACATTTCCTGAAACTACCGGAACAGGCGTTGTTGCTGTAGCTACCGGCTCGCTTTTTTCGACTTTTGGCTCAGAAATTACCATGTCGCCACTCAGGTCAATAACGGCAATCACTTTACCAACCGGCACAATTTCGCCTTCACTGAATTTTAGTTCAACAATAACACCCTCGACAGGGGAAGGGATTTCGGAATCAACTTTATCCGTGGCTATTTCGGCAATGGGTTCATCTTCAGTGATTTTGTCACCGGGTTTTTTCATCCAGCGAATTATGGTCGCTTCAATGATGCTTTCGCCCAGTTTGGGCATTACGAGGTCGAATGTTGGCATGCTGTTATTCAATTAAGGCTGATTCATTAACAAAAATTGGTCTGCTTGGTTCAATGGGTGTGAATGCTTCGCCTGATGGTTATGTAAAGATAGAAAATTATTAAGGAATTTAAACCTTACGGCCCAGGTTGCGGAATCCGCGCAACAGCAGCCTGAATTCGTTACCGATATGGTAGTCGCGGGCATAAAGCATATTCAGTTTTTGATATGCTTCTTCGCTAAGCGCTGATTTGGGAAGCGCATCGGCAGGATGAAGTATTCCCCTGCGGATGGAAGGTAGTCGGAAATCCTGGATTTTAGTCGGGCAATATCCTGAAAATGAACGTTTCCCGATAAAAACTTTCAGCAGGTTGAGAAGGTAGCCTGCCGGATTGCGTGTAAGGAATGCTGTGACAGGACTTGTTGCCAGCAGCAGCATTGAGCCTGAGATGTCGAAAAGCCTTTTGTTGCGCCTGTTTTCCGTTTTGCTGATCGAATTGATGTCAATAACATACAGATCGCCGGCAGTGTTGATAGAGTTGCTGCCGATAATGGAAAGGCTTTCGGGCGGCGCAATTTTGTAATCTACCTGTAAATCCTGCAATTCCGACATATGATCAATGATTACTTCGGCGGCAATGTCTTTGGCGCAGAAGATAACTTCATCAATATCGTAGATGGTGATGATGTCGCGTATCTGGTGTATGCTTCCGAGGAAACCATTCTTTTCACCGTTGATGTTCGCAACGTTTACGAGCCCGGTAAATGCAGGCTTATAGACTGCTTTATGGAGCAGGTCACTTACTCTGTGGGCTTCGTCGCTATTGCCGACAATGGCAAAACGGCGGCTTTTCGAGGCGTTCAGCTCAAATCCTTTCAACTTGAACAGGTGCAGGATGAGCCGCAGGCCTGTCATGCTGAGCATTCCCCAAAGCGAACCTATAATGAGCAAAGCCCTTGAATACCTGAAATGCAGTGGCAGCAGAGCAAAGATTACAAGTGCGATCACCAGTCCGGCGCCTATTCCGCGTATTATTTTCCAGATGCTCACAGGCTTATCATAACCACCCGAAAAATAAACAGACAGAATTAAAACCAGAACAAATGCAGGCAGATTATACAGGTAAAATTCCGGCGGATAGTGTCCTCCCGATGTATAAATCACCGTATGTTCCCAATAGCGGGTGATGGAATAAATGCCGGCATAGGTGATTAAGGCATCAGTAACCGGGAGCGAAAAGGCTTTAACGGCGCGGTTTGCAACGCTGAGCGATGCCCTGAAATAGATGGCAAGATTGATGAGGAACGAGAACAGCCGGGCATTCTGGCGGCTGAAATGCTTACGCGCGAAGATGATCATCGCGTTGTAAAACATGAAAACATAGTTAAGGCTGCCCTTTTTTGTGCTTTCACCCTTGTAATGTATGATCCTCGTTTCAGGGAAATAGTAGTTCTTATATCCCGCCTGGGTAATGCGATACGAGAGGTCGATATCTTCGCCGTACATGAAGAACTGTTCATCAAGCAGCCCGGTCTTTTCCAGGGTATTCTTCCTGAGCATCATGAAAGCACCGGCCAGTACATCAACCTGATTAGTCTTATCGCACGGAAGGTATCCAAGATGATAGCGGTTAAAGGTACGTGAATGCGGGAAAAGCCTTGCCAAACCAAAGATTTTGTAGAAGGCTACCATGGGTGTCGGAAGGCCGCGTTTCGACTCTGGCAGGAAGCGGCCTGTGCCATCCACCATTTTTACTCCCAATCCGCCGGCATCAGCATGTTCGTCCATGAAAGCAATCACTTTTCGGAATGTATCTGATTCAACGACTGTATCGGGATTGAGCAGTAGTATATATTCACCGGATGACTGCCTGATTGCCTGGTTGTTGGCCTTTGAGAAACCGACATTTTCAGTGTTGGCAATACATTTTACATCTGGAAATTTCTCCCTGAGCATTTTCACCGAACCGTCCACCGAGGCGTTATCGACCACAAATATTTCCATCTCAATTCCCTGCCCGGCTGTTATAACCGAATGCAGGCATTGCTCAAGGAAATACCTCACGTTGTAACTGACTATGACGACGGATAGTTTCAAGAAGAAGATGGTAATTACAAGGCAAATATCGGAAAAATCGGTGAGAGTTCTTATTGTTGCTGCTAGTCGTGCGAAAGGTACTGTTTGAGTAAGCTTACTTGAATGCTCAAATGGTATCACAAAATTCACAAAACCACTAAGAAGAAGAACTTTTGTGATCCTTTGAGGCTGAAGTTTGAATTGGAATCAGTCATTAAGATTCAGGATACGGTAAAAGCATTTTTAGTAGTCACTTCTCAAAATGCTCATAATCCTTACAAACCAGCACATCTTCGGTACGCATCTTTTTGATGAGTTTATTGAAGTGTTCCTTCTTACAGGTTTCGAGCCTCACAAAGCCGTGAGTCACATTCTGCTCATCGGTGAAAAAATAGTGTTTGCATGTATCGCAAAGGCTGACCTGGTTTTCCATTGTTCACATGGATTTGTAACTGTAATGTTCGGGTTGTTCGATTTACTTATCAAATTTACTCATAATAACGATATCCTGGTAGTCGAAAAAATCTTTTCTGCCACACCATTGCCCGTAATGCACCGATTTGATTTTTAATTGATTGTGGGCAAGAATTCCTTCAATCCAATCTTGTTTGTAGGCCACGTTTGCGGCATCTACCATAGAAGAATGCAGCCTGTAATGGCCTTTGTCATAAGGGAAGTTCATATGCGTTGGACTTTCGTCCATCAGTTTTTCCGATTCTTCGTTGAGCAGGAAAAAAGTTGCAAAGCAGGTACCTCCGGGCTTCAACACCCGGCTGATCTGATTAATATAAGCTGCAGTTTCGTCGGCTACCATGTGTGTAAATACCGAAGTAAGAAAAACAAAGTCAAAAGCGGCATCATCGTAAGGAAACACAAATGTTGATGCATGTGTCTGTGTGGCAGTGTTATACAAAGAGTTATGCAGTGACACATGCTGAAAGCGGAAGTTTGGATGTGTGCTACTGATGTTTTTCCTGCACCAGTTAATTCCGCTTTTCACCACATCGAAACCATCGTATGAACCTTCTTCATTCAGATATTGGGTCAACGGAACCGCCATCCTGCCTATTCCGCATCCTACATCCAGTACGTGATGATTTGGTTTCAGGCTGCCATATTCCTTGAAATAGCTGAGAAATTTCTCCCCTTGCTTTACATAATCGCCATGTCCTACAAAGATCATTCCCCTCGGAGGCACTCCAGCCGGACGGCGGTTGAGTAGCAGGTCAGTCATATCAGCCGGTAAAAACCAAAGTCTGCGGGCAAGAGGCCTTAAACCTGCGGGGATAGAGTAGAAGAGTGCGCGTTTCATGATAGGGTGGTACAAATAACTGAGCCGGTGATGGGTTGTAACTGCTTGATCAGGTTTATTTTGCTGAGATAGTCAGCTTGAAGGTCTGCTTGCTGATTTCAGAGTGTAACTGACTGTTGGGAAGCATAACCGCACACATGGTGTTCGAAACATGAAACAGATAGGGATGAAGTTCACGAGGACAACCATCGAGTATAGCAGCCATTACTTCGGGTCGCACTTTCTCGGGATTGTAAGCATAATCGTGCCATACAACAATGGTGTTTTCGTGAACGAGATGTTTAAAAACCTTTTGAGTGTCGTTTAAAACACTATCATAATGATGGTCGCCGTCGATAAAAACCAGGTCGAATTTCCGGTTGAGGGATGCAAAGTCGAAAGTAAACGAATTGGCTTTCAGATGGGTGACGTTCGCAAGATGTTTAGAGTACACGGCATGTTGCGATATGTATTCCTGTTTATATCCCAGCGAAAGTTTTTCTTCATCAGGCAAATCAATGGTAATGCACTCCTTAGCCACACTGCTCACGTTGGCGACGCTTTCGCCGCGCCAGGTGCCAATTTCAAAATAGCTGCAATCTTTAATCTGCTTAGCCAGTCCTCTCAGCAATGCAAGGTCGGTAGGCAACGAGCCTCCGTCGAGAAATGAATACGGTGAAATGGTTTCGGTTGGAAAGCCGGTGACTGTGGTGAGCGATAATTGAGCGAAGCCTTCTGAACCGTCATATTTTCGTGCTACCTGAGATTCCCAGTAACTGTCTTCGTTAAGCACAAGGTTGAGGAGATATGGTTTCCTGGCGATTTGCAGCAGTGCCTTGAGTGCTTTGGTAAGTTTGTTCATGGATACAAACTTAAGGATAATTCGCTTGTGGCGCTTCATCCGGTCAAAATGGAAGTTCCCGCAGAATGAAATGCGGCTGAAACAGGCACAACTGCGCTTGAGTTGACTGTTGACCGTTAATGCATTCTGCAGGAACAGTAAATGAGAAATTCTGACTCTCTATTTCCGGCAGAAATATGTTCGAAATTCGTCGCTACCGGCTTCTTCGATATAATGGTCGAAACCTGTATTACTTACTTTTTCAATCAAAGGCATCGGAATAAAGCCTGTAATGAGTTCAAAAATCTCGCCGGTTTCCATTGCATGTGTACGCGCAAGCACTTCGCTAAGCGGGTGTTCGCCGCGCGCAAGCATATCGCGTGCATCGAGCCGTTGTGTTATTTTAAACGGGTCGAGCCAAAGAGGAGGTGTATTCATTTTGTCGTGTTTGTTCATGTTATCATTGGTGATTTCCTGGCCTGCGGCTTTACGCAGGGTATTTATCAGCGTTTCGAGCGCCACGCCGCCTACGACTGACACTTGCTGAAGGGTTGCTATCCTGCCGACTGTCTTACGAAGAATCGGATTCCTTAATAGTTCGTATTTGGGCGAAAGCCCGATAAGCGTTTGTTCGAGTTGCGGAAATTGGCTGAGCAACTCGCCGACTTTTGTAAGCGGAGTGATTTCCATTTTTATAGCCTGCATTTACTTGCCGTACGACAACAGTCTTTGTTCACCCTCAAGGGTGCGAAGTTCGGTAAGGTCCTGCGAAAACTCTATTGTTCCCAGGTAATTGCCTTCGGTATCACGCAGGGGGAAATAGTTGATGTAGATAAACCTGGGTCCCATCTGTATCCAGAATGGCGCGCTGCTCTCTTTTCCACTTTTAAAATCGGCAAGTATTTGCTCAACTACATGCACGCTGTGAGGCGGATGGCACATACGCACATCGCGGCCTATGATGGCGCGGTTGCGGTCGAAAATACGGTGCCTTCCCTGGGTGAAAAATTTTACTTTATCGTTGCGGTCAACAAAAGTTACATCAATGGGCAGCGTATTCAGCAATACAGTAAGTTCATCAATGGTGAAGCTGCCGCTGGGCAGACGCACCGTTCCGTCGCCGGCAGCCTCTTTAAGTGATAAGGATGTTCCTCCGTTAGCAGGTTTCCATTCTGTTGAAGGATCGTAAAGACAATAACCTATTTCGTTGGTTTGCTGATATATCTCGTACCATTCGTCGTCGGTAAGTTCATCCATGGTCATGGGGAAAAGTATTTCTTCCTCTTTCATGATCATATCGGTAATAGCTTTTGCTGCAGGCTTCAGAAGTAGTTCGGCAAGTTGTTCCAGGTCGTTGATTTTAAGCCCACTGGCATGGAGTGCCTCGATCGATGATTTCAGCATTTCACGCACCTCGTCGTGCTTACCCCACATTACTTTTGGAGGACCTGTTATACCATGTTGCTCAAGGAAGGGAAACAACAGGTTCTCCTTGCGGCGGTAATGTTTGTCAACATCCATAAGCAGGTTGAAGTGCTGCCTGATATCAGTAAGAAAACCCTCAACGGCTGCATCAGAAGCCGCCGGAACAGTGGACAGGATCAGGTTGAGTTTTAGGCAGACCTTTTCGAGTTCACGATTCTCCTTTTTAAAGGTGTCAACAGGATGCCCGGCAGGAATGGCCCTGGCGCCCGACTGATCAATCTGACCATCGAGAACCTGCGTGTGAATGTCGCAGAACTTCAAAACCTCTTCGGCAGGCAATCCTTCATTAATGAGTTGCTGTTCCACTTCAACCACTTCGTCGTATGGGATACCTTTAAGCAGGTTTAGTAGTTGCTGGCGCACTGCTTCGGGAGCTTCGCCACCGTGAAGCTGCAGGATCATGTGTTTGAGCAGTTCTTTTCGTTGGGCTGAGTTATTGATTAATTCGCTCATGATGTGTTATTTTTTAAACGATTGTTTATCAGGCGTTAAAGTTGTGATTCAACATCTATTGTTATTTAGATTAAATCAATGCAAAGATATATAATAATTCAGGAACTCAATTACCTAAATAAAAAAAATATAGATCAGCATCCAAAAAGTTTGGAGAATTGTTTAAAAAGGCATGAACATATTCGTACATTTGTATAACAAACCAAATACCAATAATCATGAAAAACCTAACGATTTTAATGTTGATTGTGGTTCTTCCTCTTATAGCAATATCGCAGGATTGCGGATATTATAACTATAAGAAAGGCGCCATAATGGGCTATCAGCAATTCGACGGGAAAGGGAAGCTCACCGGTTCGTCGCGGCTTACTTTCCTTGATATTTATAATGACGGCGATGCCCTGGTGTACAAAGTGCGCAACGAAACCACGTCGGAAAGCAGCAAACAGCAGCCAAACACCATTGAGTACGAAATGCGCTGCCAGAACGGTGAGTTCCATATAGATATGGCAAGCATGATGGACCCAAACACAGCGGCAAGTTTTGGATCAGACATAAAAGTTACGAGCACCAACCTGTCGTATCCTTCGTCGCTGGCAGTTGGGCAAACGCTGCCCGATGCCAGTTACAGTATCAGTTCCGAAACGCAGGGAGTTACTGTACTGTCGATGACCATCGATGTTACGAACCGTGTTGTTGCTGCCGAGGAATCGGTAACAGTTCCGGCCGGTACCTTTAATTGTTATAAAATCACCTATAATGTTGACACTAAGATGCTCTTCAAAATCAGTGCAACAGCAGCCGTATGGATGACCAAAGGCGGCGGTATGGTGAAAACGGAGACTTACGACAAGAAGGGAAAACTAACCTCTTCAATGGTGCTGAGCGAACTAAAGCAATAACGCGCGCGAAACATTTACGTTTCATCGCTGTTGAAACCGAATGCAGTGCACTGGCAGGTAAAAATTACCGACCTTTGCACTGTTTTTTTAGTAAAATAAGTTGAAGCTTTCGTTGACCACAGCTTTGCCCTGGTGGCTTGTTATATTCTGCATTGCGGCTGGAGCCGGCATAGCCGCTATTCTGTATTATCGTGACAAGCAAAGCGACTTTAACCTGAAAACCAGGAAAACACTTGCGCTTCTCCGTGGATTGGTAATCTCGTTGACAGCATTTCTGTTGCTTTCACCAATGGTTAAAACAACGGTGAGGCGAGTTGAGAAACCAATTGTAGTGCTGGCTTTGGATAATTCGCAGTCAATCGTAATTGGCAGGGATTCATCTTATTACAAGGGCGAGTTCATGGAGAGATGGAGGTCGCTTGCCGAAGGTCTCTCTAAGGAATACGACATCAAGGCATACAACTTCTCTGATAATGTAACTTCCGGTATTGAAGGAGATTACAGGGGGAAGCAAACGGATATAAGCCAGGTTTTTGATGAAATTAATACCAGGTTTGCCAACCGGAATCTTGCCGCGGTTGTATTGGCTAGCGACGGACTGATTAATAAAGGAAACGATCCTTTGTATGCAGCCGAAAAAACATCGTACCCGGTTATAACCGTTGCAATGGGCGATACAAGCCAGTACAGGGATTTGCTGATCAGCCGCGTTGTGTTTAACCAGATTGCTTACCTCGGTAATGAATTTCCGGTTGAGATTTCAATTTCAGCCTTCAAATGCAAAGGCAATGCTGCTGTATTGTCAGTTGCTGATGAGACCGGAAACCTGTTGAGCGAACAGGTTGGTATTGGCTCTGACGAGTTTACAACTACAAAGCAAATCAAACTGAAGGCATCAAAACCGGGGATGCTGCATTTCAGGATCAGTGTTACAGCAATACCGGGCGAAATCAGCCATGTTAATAATATCCGCGATATTTTTATAGAAGTTTTGGACGACCGTCAGAAGATATTGATTGTGTCGGCTTCACCTCATCCCGATATAGCTGCTCTGAGCCAGGCTGTTGAATCGAATCCCGATTTTGAAGTGGTTCAGCGCAAGGCTGATGAAGAGGCAGAAGACCTGCAGAAGTTTGATCTTGTGATTTTTCACCAGATACCTTCCATGTCGAATACAGGCGTTCAGTTACTTGAAAAGTGCATACAACTGAAAATACCTGCTTTATATATACTTGGAAAACAATCGAATATACCCGTTTTCAATCAGCTGAAGGGCGGACTGTCAATAAGCCAGTCAAATGCTTCAGGTGATGAGGCTTATGCTGTTATCAACAATGATTTTCCATTGTTCTCGCTTAGCGGGGAAGTAGCCAAACTTGTTCCTCAAATGCCTCCACTTGCGGTTCCTTTCGGGCAATACCAGGAGGCAAATGCATCTGAAGTTCTTATGTACCAGAGGATAGGATCGGTGGCGACCAGGCAGCCGCTTATACTATTCAACCAGGGGCTCGAAACAAAAACAGGGATTATTGCAGGGGAAGGATTGTGGCGCTGGCGTATTGATTGTTTCAGGCAATCAGGTTCTCACAGGGCATTTGATGAGCTTATATCACGAATGGTTCAGTACCTGGCCGTAAAATCAGATAAAAGCCGTTTCAGAATTTCCGGTAAGAAAAAATATCCGGAAAACGAACAGGTTACCTTCGAAGCCGAGCTCTACAATAAAAGCTATGAGTTGATCAACACCCCTGAGGTAAAACTGGTTATTATCGACTCGGCAAACCGGGTTTTTCCATTTGCTTTTTCGCGCACTGACAATGCATACTCACTCAATGCCGGAAGTTTTGCCCCGGGCCTATACCAGTACGAAGCAACTGCAGTAATTGAGAATGAGGTCATGAAACGTAAAGGCGGGTTTATGGTAATGCCTATAAATGTTGAAATGCTTCACACTGTTGCCAACCATAATTTATTGTACAACCTTGCCTCGCAACACAGCGGGAAAATGTTTTATCCTGCGCAACTCGATCAAATTTCAGGTTACCTCAAAGGCAGAGAGGACATAAAAAGCGTGTCGTACAGCGAAAAACGATATTCTGATCTTGTCAACATGTGGTGGGTGCTTTCGCTTATAATTCTGTTGCTGGGTGTTGAGTGGCTCATCAGAAAAAGGGCAGGAAGTTACTGATTCAAATGAGTTGAATTTATGAGGTTTGAAAGGTGCAAATTATGACAGCTCAATCACTCTTTGTGGTTATTATTGTGATCCTGGTTGCCGGGTTTATGTTTAATCAGGCACTAAGCTACCTGAATTTTTCATGGACGGGTAAAATGTTGCCCGAAATACTTTCGGGAATCTATGATGATAAACAATACAGGCAACAACAGGAATATCAGCGTGTTAATTATCGGTTTGGAGTCATTACGGGTTTATTCTCCTTCTTACTTATAATGACAATGCTGCTTACCGGTGGTTTTGCGATACTGGATGAGTGGGTGCGCACCGTGAGCGATTCGCCGGTTTGGCAGGCAATCCTGTTTTTCGGAATACTTGGATTAGCAAGCGATTTCCTGTCTGTGCCTTTCGATGTTTACGATACGTTTGTGATTGAGCAGAAGTTTGGTTTCAATACCTCAACTGTAAAAATTTACATACTTGATAAGCTAAAAGGATGGTTGCTTGCGGGTATCATAGGCGGGGGATTACTTGCGCTGATCGTTTGGATTTATGGAAAAACAGGCAATATGTTCTGGATTTACGTTTGGGGAGTAATTACCTTTTTCACAGTTTTTATCAACTATTTCTATACTGTTCTGATATTGCCGCTTTTTAACAAACTTACACCACTTCATGAAGGTGAACTGCGTGATGCCATCAATGCGTTTGCGCTGAAAACCGGTTTCGGACTGAAGAATATATATACCATGGATGGCTCCAAACGGTCAACGAAGGGAAATGCTTATTTTTCAGGCTTTGGGAAACAGAAAAAGATAGTGCTTTATGATACCCTCATTGCAGAGCAAACTACTGATGAACTGGTAGCTGTTCTTGCACATGAAATGGGACATTACAAACACAAGCATATTACTAAGGGTTTGATAATAAGCATCATACATACAGGGGTGTTGCTCTTTATCTTCTCTTTGATAGCCGGGAACCCTTTGCTCAACGAGGCACTTGGAGCCGGCATGCCCGGCTTTCACCTTGGATTGCTGACATTTGGAATACTCTATAGCCCTGTTTCGGAGTTGCTGGGTATTGCCATGAATGTCGTTTCGCGCAGACATGAGTTCCAGGCCGATGCATATGCAGCTAAATATCATAGCAGCAGATGTTTGCAGGAAGCGTTGAAGAAACTGGCATCGAAAAACCTGTCGAATCTTATGCCGTATCCCGCCTACGTTTTTGTTCATTATTCGCATCCTCCGCTTGTTGCAAGGTTACAGGCATTGCAAAAATTTTCAACCTAGGTTAAGTATTAATAATCAGCTGTTTGCCATAAATATTCCTGTCATCAGAGTTCATACGGACCCGGGTTTTATTTTTGGCTACCTTTGCAAATCATTTCGCCAAAACTATTCCACTCATGCATATTGCCAATCCTGATCGTCGTTTGCCGGTTATCAGCAAGTTGCGACGCCTGTTATTAAGGATATGGAAGGCTGTTGCTGACTTTTTCAGGATGCCGGCTGATACCCCTTTCTGGATCAGGGGCATGGTGATCACTATCTATCTTTTTGCACTTCTCATTTTGTTTATCCTGATGGTCGATGTCAACTTCCTGGGTATTTTCGGGAGTTCACCCAATATTCGTGAGCTCAGAAATCCGCCCATGAGCATTACTTCGGAGTTGATTTCGGCTGATGGTAAACTGCTTGGGCGTTACTATACCGAAGACCGCACGCCTGTTGAGTATAAAGACCTCCCGCAGAACCTTATTGATGCCCTGATTGCTACTGAAGATGTGAGATTTTACAAGCATCACGGTATTGATACAAAGGCTACTATAGCAGCATTATGGTCAACAGTGAAAGGCGACCGGCGGGGAGGCAGCACCATAACACAGCAATTGGTAAAAAACCTGTTTAAAACGCGATCCGATTATTCAACCGGCATCACTGGTAAAATTCCGGGACTCTCTACGTTGGTTTATAAAATGAAGGAGTGGATTAATGCGCTCAAAATTGAAAGCTACTACTCAAAGGAGGAAATTATTACCCTGTACCTGAATACGGTGGATTTTGGCAACAAAGCTTTTGGCATCAACTCAGCATCATCAGCATACTTCAACTGCCGCCCTATTGATCTAAAAGTCAATCAATCAGCATTGCTTATCGGTGTGCTTAAAGCACCGTCATATTTCAGCCCGGTAGCCAATCCCGGCAATGCGACCAACCGAAGAAACCAGGTTTTCGCCCAACTTCACCGTTATGGTTTCATCAATGAGGCGGCTAAAGACTCACTTACACAATTGCCTCTGGGTGTTCATTTTAAACGAAGAAACAGGAAAAGTGATGGTGCTTCCTATATGCGCGACGCTGTAGCAAGGTCGTTGCAGCAATGGAGCCGCGAAACCGGTTATGACATTTGGTCAGATGGCCTTAAGATCTATACGTCAATCGACTCACGCATGCAGGAGTATGCCGAAAAGTCCATGGCTGAGCATCTGCAACGGCTTCAACAGGTATTCAACCGTGGTGGCTCTTCAGTGGTTGTTCCGTGGATTGACGACAAAGGCAGAGAAGACCTGGGGTATTTTCTTAAGCTTGCCGATAACATTCCGTCAATCAAGAATGCCATAGCTAGATACGGTTCTGACCAGGATTCGCTCAGATATTACCTCAAAAAGCCGCACCATATGCAGGTTTTTACCTGGAGAGGTGTTCGCGATACTTCCATGAGTACTATTGATTCAATAAAGCATTACAAAAGGTTTTTTCAATGTGGATTTATAGCCATGGAGCCTGCCAACGGGTATGTGAAAGCCTGGGTGGGAGGCATCAACTACAGTTATTTCAAGTATGATCATGTGAATCAATCGAAACGCCAACCGGGTTCGCTGTTTAAAGGCTTTGTATATTCTGCTGCTTTTGATAACGGTTTTGGGCCTTGCGATAAGATGACCGATAAACCTGTTTCGATAAAATATACCGAGGGTGGCGTTGCGAAGGAGTGGAAACCGCAAAATGTTGATCGCAGCCACAGCGGAACGATGACCCTGAAACATGCTTTTGCACGATCGGTTAATTCAATTGCGGTGCAGCTTACTGCCGCATTTGGCTGGAAAAAAGTGATTGAAAGGGCGCAAGTACTTGGTATTAAATCGGAACTGGCCGATGTACCTGCGGTATGCCTTGGGTCAAGCGATGTGTCGTTGGAGGAGATCGTCGGCGCGTACTGCAGTTTTGTCAACGATGGATATCGTGTTGATCCTGTGCTTGTTACACGCATCGAAGACAAAAACGGGAAAGTAATATATGAAGCTGAGCAACCGAAGAAAAGAGCTATTTCGAGCGAAAATGCCTTCCTGATGACCACCATTCTGCGAGCCGGATTAACTGAACCCGGAGGTACCCCGCAAGGACTTTTTGAACATGATATTTTTCGGTTCAACACTGATTTTGGCGGCAAAACAGGTACATCAAACGATTACGCCGATGGCTGGTTTATTGGTGTCACACCTGCACTGGTAGGCGGCTGCTGGGTTGGCAACGACGATCGCTCCATTCATTTTAAAACATCCCAGGTGGGCGAAGGGTTGCGAACAGCAATGCCGGTTTACGGCAAGTTTATGGAAAAGGTGCTCCGGGATGAAAGTATGAAGAAATACCGCCGGCGTTTCGAAAAGCCAGCAGTACCGGTTTCAAAAACTTACGACTGCAGAACTATCCTTCCGAAAGCCGATTCGCTCACAATTGCAACTGATTCAATCATCGAATAATAAACAGAGAAAATAATTCATTCATCACTAAAGTCAGATAATAACATGCAAATTGAAAAAAATACTGTGGTTTCGTTAAGCTACACATTGAAAAACGATAATGCTGAAGGCCCGGTAATTGAAGTAGCTAAAGAAACTGATCCGCTGGTTTTCCTTTATGGAGCAGGTAATATGTTGCCGCGTTTTGAGCAAAACCTCTCGAATCTGAAAAAAGGCGATGCTTTTGAGTTCAGGCTCGAAAGTACCGATGCCTACGGCGAACATGATCCAAGCGCTATTATTGATCTTAATATTGATATTTTCAAAATGGACGGCAAACTGGATGAGGAAATGCTTGCCATCGGTAATATGATCCCGATGCGTGATTCCGAAGGGCATATGTTACAAGGCAGGGTAGTAAGCGTTTCGCCTACAGCCGTAAAAATGGATTTTAACCATCCCATGGCCGGTCAGAACCTTCATTTTACAGGCTCAATTCTCGACGTAAGAAAAGCAACGGATGAAGAGATCAGCCATGGCCATGTGCACGGACATGGTGGCCATGCGCACTAATCATTCATACTGACTACGTTTATTTTCAGGTATTCCCGATCTTTCCCGCTAACGGGAAAAAGAAATCAGAATGCCATTACTGCTGCTCCTCCTGCCACTATCATCGCAAAAAAGTAGATCAGCAGCAAGAGTATCGTCAATAGTCCTAATACTGCGAAAAAGCTCTTTAGGTTCCTGCTGGCTTTGATAATAAATTGCTGATCATTGCGCTTGATCGCTTTGGTGACATTGTTGGCAAAGCTGTTAAGAAACAGCACCGGGATAAAAGATATCCCTGCAATGATGATATAAATCAATGCAATAAGGAATCCCGGTATTTCGGCAAGAAAAGGCATTTGCGTTTCAAGCGGCTTTGTAATAAATGCGAATGCCAGCCCGGCGATAAAAAGTAATCCTGAGATTACGAATCCCACAATTGCAAGGAACTTGGCCCATTTTGAGGCAATGTTAAGTTGATTCAGGGCTTCGGCAGGCAGCGAAGTTTTTGTTTCTTCGGCAACGGATTCGATCATTTTAATGAATATTTGTTTTATTGTTAATGGATTGAAGGTCGATCAGCAGCTTGGCCATGATTGAATCCCAGATGTAATTCGGGGGGCAATCAAGCACTGTATTATCAGGGCTGTATGATTCCCAGAAATTATGGTTTGTCGAAAGCTGGGTTTTAACGCACAAGAGCATCTTTGCGGCAAGTTGCCGGGCTTCGGTATAATAGCCGTAATTCACCAGGCCATCAAAAACCATATAATCCCATAACAACCAGACCGGTCCGTTCCATTTGCAACAATAATCAACATATGGCGTGAACCATGCATCATCAGATGCCAGCGTGGGAACACCGTACCTGCGCCAGAATTTGGTCGAATCGGTGAGTTTGCTGATGAGCATTTCGGCTCTTGCGGGAGTTGCTCCGCCTGCCCAAAGCGACAGAAAACCAATAATTTCCTGTCGCCGCAAGTCTCTCGTCATGAAGCGAAACGTATGGTCGTCTTTATTTACTGAGTAATAGAATCCTGTTTCATCATCCCACATCCTTTCGTTTACCAGTTTGGCGGTTTGGTCAGCTTTGAGTTTCCATTCTTCAGACTGCGTTTTGAGGCCTAATTCGGTTGCCATGATGGAGAGGCTTCGCATCTCTTTGATAATCATAAGAGTTAGATCGAGGCATTCGAGTTCGTCGCTGATGTCTTCTTTGTCCACATCAAGGTAACGATCGGCCGAAACCTGGAAAACCGCATTGTACCAGTCTCTTACATTTTCAATGATTCCGTATGGCCCCCACTCAAAGGTGCCATCAGCATCCGTGTCACGATTTTGTATGAGCCATTTCGTATATTTAACACCCGATTCATAGGCTTCTCTCAAAAACGCTTTATCTTGGCCGGTTTTATAGATTTCAAGGTTTATCCAGCTAAAGAAAGGCGCCGACGTTGTTGACATATTCTTGTGCGGGTAATCCTGCATTCCACGCGGGCCGTGCCTGTATGCAATTAGACCGTCATCGCGTTGCTGCTCCATATAAACACGCTGCGATTCCTGAGCTGATGCAGCATCGAGGTAAGCATAGGATAACATGCTCAGCGATTCGTGCAGCACCTGGTGTCCATGTCCCCAGCCCCAAATCGGATTTCGGGAGAAAACATAATAATTATGATTGGTTTTGCCTGATGGCGGGAGCATGCATCCCCTCACGAGATTGAAAGCGCTGAGATAAACCAGTTTATCTGATTGATCAGGGAAAGAGATTCGTGGTACCGATTGAAAAAGAGATATGTTGTGATCGATATACGCTTGTAACGGCCTGTTTTTAAGCGTTTTAATCTCTTCCATCAATGTATTCTCATCCAACGAGGCATCCTGGCATCCCCTGATAATCCGAAGATGCTCTGTTTGGCCGGGTTTTAGTACAAACTTCTTATGCAGGACCACGAAGTCGGTATAGCCAACCTGATAGCAGTTGAGCGAGTCGTGTTTATTCTTTTCAGCGTAGAAGTCATGTTTCACGTAATTGTACATATCGCCCACCGATCCTTTGTATCCACCGAAGGAATATGGCTCGGAACCGGTTGTGAAAATGTCAAGAAATTTTGAAGGATAGGGGAATTTCGGATTCAGGCTGCTGATGAGCCTGTACAACGACTCGTGATGTTGCAACAGGTAGGCATTATTGTCGGCATCCCAGCCTGAAATCATCAAGGAGTCATCGCCCAGTTCAAGTGTGGGATACAGGTCAATGGTAAGTTCTCTCTCTGTATAGTTAGTGATGGTTTGATCAATAATAGCAATCCCTGAACTATACACAAAAAAAAGTTGCTGAACATGCAATCCCTGCCAGGGTTCATACTCAAGCAGCGCCATATCAGGAAATGATGCCAGTACCGTGGGAGGCTTAAAATACTTTGAAAGTTTATCAATTACTACTGAGTTAACACGCCAGGTTGTGAAGATACGGCCTGCCTGATCGCTGCTGAAGTTCAAGGGTTCGTTGCAGCTGTAATAGTCCATTTTGTAGGCTTTGTCACCATATAATCGTGAGCGGTTTACAGCGGCGGCATAGGTAACATAAAGAGGGTCGGAAGCCCCGGCATTCAGTGCAAGATATTCATCAGCAATTTTATATGTTCCCTGTGGAGCAACCGTCAGGGATAACCCTGTTAGCAATATTAATAGGAGCAGTGTTCTGAAGGTGTTCAACTTAAAGTATCTTTTAAAGCATATAGGAATATACAGATCAAAGATACTTGAAAATTTATGTTGACAGGGATAAAAAATCCCCCGTGAGGATAGACCTCCCGGGGGAATTGAAGTAAACGGGTTGCTTCAGAAAATTACTTGCAGTTCATAAAGAAATCCGCAGGCAAAGTATCACGGTTAAATTTATCTCCGGTTTTGTACTTTCCAGGATCAAAGGTCGAAACCGGGGCTACTGTTGCGGTTGATGTTACTTTAAATTCAGTACGGCGGTTAGCCTGGTGTTCGGCTTCAGAACACTCGACGCCATCGGCACAACGATTGGCGAGTTGATATTCACCATAGCCTTTTGCTTTAATTCTTTGAGCGTCAATTCCCTGATTTACAATGTAATTCACAGCGGCTTCGGCTCTGCGTTGCGATAAACCATCATTGTATTTGAATGAACCACGGCAATCGGTATGCGAGGCTAATTCAACAGTGATAGGATTATCCTTCATAATGCGCACCAGGTTATCGAGAGGCGGTTCGGCATCAGGACGGATATCCGATTTATCGAAATCGTAATATATGTTTTCGAGTTTGAAGGTCTTACTTTCCGCGAGTTTATCCAACAGCAAATCGCGTGAGATATTACCTGATTGTCCGGCAATGAGTTTATCGGCGCTTAAAGTAAGGCAATCGGGGATGTAGCTCTGCGAAGCGGCTTTAACCAACAGGTTTTGTGGAGCAGGAATTGTAAGTGTATAAGCTCCTTTATCGTCAGCTTTTAGTACCAATACTTCGCCGGTTTGTTCGTTCAAAACAAAGATGGTGGCTCCTGCCAGCGGAAGCATCGTAGTTTTATCCTTCACAATTCCTGAGATTATTACCGGAAGTTGCTCGGGAAGAACTGGTGCAGGGGGTTCAGGCAATTTCTTGAATCCATAGATATCGTCCCAACCAATCCCTCCGGGCCTGTCTGACGAGAACATTCCATAAATAGTTCCGGGCATCCAGGCAAGCGCAAAATCGTCGTAGGATGAGTTGATAGGAGCATAAAGGTTTTTAGGAGTTGACCAGTTGCCATCTTTCAAATGCGTGCTGAAAATATCAAGTCCGCCGTAACCGGGAAGGCCATCGCTGGCATAGAAAAGCGAACCATCTTGCTTAACCGAAGGGAAAAGTTCATTACCGGGCGTATTTACGGTCGGCCCAAGGTTGACAGCGGGACCCCATTTATCACCTTTGCGATCACATTTCCATAGGTCAGTTCCACCTTGTCCACCGGGCATATCCGAAGCAAAATACATAACTGATGCATCAGGAGTGAGGGCCGGGTGGCCGACATTATAATCAGGACTATTCAGGTAGAATTCCTGCAATTCGCCCCATTTTCCGTTAACACGTGAAGCATAGAATACCTTCAACATATCAGTTCTTACATTGTCAATCTTTTTCGCGCTTTTATCGCGAAATGAGCGTGTAAATGCAACAACCGAATCGCCTGCAAAGTAGGCAGGACCGTCGTGGTAGCTTTCGTTGAAATAGCCTTTGAGCGATTTCGGATACCTGATTTCGCCAAACAAGTCGCCGGTATTTTCGGGCTTGGTAAATAGTATCTTTACATAACCACGTCCGGTCCATCCATATGGCCTGTCGTCGAGTACATCCGATTCGCGGTCGGTGGCATAAGTGAAACCATTGGCATAAAATGCAGGCCCAAAGTCACTGGCCTCTGAATTGATGTTTTCGAGTGTTTTGATTTCATAACCCGGTTCTTTATCTTTCCACGAAGTGAGCACGCTGTCGCACATAGCTGATAGGAATCTGGCTTGCGTGTTGGCAGGAGCCAGGTTTGAGATATGAGCTAAGACTTCTTTAGCTTTAGCATATTCTCCGGCCTGGATCAGTGTGTTTGAGTATTCAGTCCATACATTCACGCCTGCGGCTGGCAAAGCCACTGCTTTGCCATACCACAAGGCTGCATTAGGTATATCGCGCTGCATTTTATAACATTCGGCAAGTAAAGGGATAGCTTCATTGCTATACTTTTCCTTCTTGGCAGCACGGTTTAAAATTTTAACAGCTTTTGAATAATTGAATAGATTCATGTTTCGTTTAGCCCTCATAGTGGGCTGAGCCAATGTTCCCTGAGCGATCAGCAGCATTGTTATTGTAAGCAGTTGTAATGTCTTACTCATGACGTTTGTTTTTCTGGAAGGTGGAATATTTGGTGTAGCAGGTTTGTTATTCAGCCACGGGCAATTGTTTGTTCAGGCCCATGTGCGAATTGTTACCGGTTTAGAAATACCTTGGAGTATGCATTCTCGACTGGAACATGTCGAGGTCGAAGCCTAAACGTAATTCATGTGAGCCCTTGTTCTGGCTCCTCAAAGCATTAAACCAGATGTCGTATGAATAACCAAGCCGCAGATTGCGCGTCAGGTTAAATTCTGTCATGAGCGAGAGCGCCTTTTCGGTGCGGTACGATGCACCTACCCATAGGGTGTTCATTAACAGTAAGCTTGCATTAATGTCAAGTTGAGGCGGTGCGTCTTTCACGAATTTCACAAGCATGGATGGTCTGAAAACAACATTTTCCGAAATAGGAAAGGCAGCACCGGCAATACCGTAGAAGTGTCGAAGCAGCTTGGTGAATTCTGTTTTGCCATCAATAACTACCTCTCCCATTTGATTTTGAAGCAGTTGTTTGCTCGAGAGGCCAACAAAATATCGGTTTGTGTAATAATAAACACCGAAGTTGGCATCAGGTACAATTTTATTGGCTTCCTGCCCCAGAAACATCTGGTCTTCAGGATCAACGACCAGCATTTTTGACCAATCGAAGTCAACGTGTTTTACACCTGCCTGCAGTCCAAATGCAAGTTTGCCTTCAGGGAAAATAATCCGGTAGGCGAATGTTGCCAGGGCGCCTTCATAAATTGAATTCCCGATATTATCGTGGTAAACATTCAACCCAAGGCCAACATGTGGATTGCGTAATGGTGTATGCACTGATGCTGATAAAGTTCTTGGTGCGCCATCAATGCCAACCCATTGATACCGGTTAAGAACATCAACAGATAAAGCTTCGCGGCTGCCAGCGTATGCCGGATTGAGTGCAAGTTTATTGAACATGTACTGGCTGAACAATGGATCCTGCTGTGCAAAAGCACCGGTAGCAAGGATTACGAGCAAAATGGGGAGTATCTTTTTCATTTTCTGAGATATTTGCTTTTGTTGTAGAATGGATTCCTGAACTGGTTTGATGAAAATTGCCGGCCAGGTGGCGCTCCGAAGCGATTTATGCAACGGAGCAACCTTCCGGCAGTTTCGTTTTATTTGTTTCCGCGGACAAGTATCCATCCGTCGTATTTGCCAACACCAGGCACTGTTACAATGTAGAAGTAGGTACCATCAGGAACCGGATTGCCGGTCTTGTCGTAGGTTCCGTCCCATGCAACGCCCTTGTTGTCGTAATAGAAGCAGGAGTAAACAATATCGCCCCAGCGGTTGAAGATAATTACTTCATTGTCATGGAAGTACTCAATATTGCCGATGATCCACTTGTCGTTGAGGCCATCGCCATTGGGTGAAATACCATTGTAGAAGATAAGATCTTCGCGGGAGCCGAGGATAAGGATACGGACAACGGCTGTGTCGCAGAGCGAAGGCTGTCCATCGTCACATATCTGGTAAATGAATGAGTCTATTCCAAAGAAGCCGGCAGCAGGTGTATAACTTACTGTACCATCTTCGTTCAGGATAACGGTTCCATGTTCCGGCTGAGTGAGCAATGAAGGCGTAATATTATCACCGTCGGGATCGTAATCATTGGCAAGAATCCGAATAACTATCGGCTCATCAATTGAGGTAGTGTCGTAATCATCAATTGCTACAGGCGGATTGTTACCAGTGAGCGTTACAATCATCTCATCGGTTGAGGTACAGCCCGAGGTCATATCTAGGACTGTCAGGATGAAAGTAGTTGTTTCGGTGATAGGGTTGGTAACCGTGCTAGCCACACTGGCATTCACAAGCAGTTCCGAAGGCTGCCAGCTCCATCCATATAACCCGCTTCCACCGGTTGCACTGCCGTTTAAGATGGTAGTGCCATTGAAAGCAACAACCTGGTCAGCACCGGCATTAGCCACCGGAGATTCAAAGATTACGAGGTTCATCTGATCGGTTGCAATCACGCTGCCGCAAGCACCGGGGCCGTTAACCGTAAGCGTAAGCACTACTGTACCTGTCTCGCCAGTACCCGGAGTATAGGTGGGAGTGAGCGTGTTGGCATCAGTCAGTGTTCCGGTTCCATTTGAAGTCCAAAGGATCGAACTGTAGTTTGTTGCAGTAGCTCCGCTCAAGGTGTAAGACGCTCCCTGGCAAACCGAAGCATCAGCACCGGCACTAGCCATAGGCGATTGATTGATGGTGAGGATAACAGCATCTTCTATATCACCGCACGGTGCAAAACCTGTTGCATGAAGGGTAAGAACAACACTACCTGCTGTCATATCAGCTTCCGTAGGCGTATAGGTCGGATTTACAATAGCTGCATTGTCGAATGAACCTGTACCTGAGGTAGTCCAGTTCACGGCAGTGTAGTTTTGAGCTGCAGATAGACTAATCAGAATAGGAGCGGTTTCGCAGGTGTATAAATCGGCGCCAGCAGTGGCTGATAGTGCGGGTTGCAGTGTAAGCTGCACCGAGGCACTTGCATTTCCGCATGGTTCGGCACCGGTTACGGTCATGGTAAGGATAACAACCCCTGTCTCATTAACACCCGGTGTGTAGGTCGGTGTGAGTGTGGTTTCGTTTGCGAGGCTGCCTGTTCCGTTATGTGACCATAAGATGGAGGTGTATCCCAGTGCTGAAGCGTCATCAACAGTGTAAGGAGTGTTGTTGCAGATAGTGGCATCTTCACCGGCAAACGCATAAGTGGCTGGCTGTATTGTGAGTACCATTGCATCCAGTGCAGGTACACAGGGTGCTATGCCAATTGCATGGAGCGTTAGGGTAACGCTGCCGGATGCAATATCTGCAGCACTCGGAGTGTATGTGGCGTTCAGCAGGCTGGCATTGTCGAAAGTCCCTGTTCCTGACGTTGTCCAATTAACACTCTGAACTGATGCAGTTGCTTCAGATAAGGTATAGGGTGCTGAAGCACAGGTGATGGCATCTGGTCCGGCAAAAGCCTGAGGTTCCACATTAATGGTGAGCGTCATTGCATCAGTTGCTTCGCCGCATGAACCGTTTCCAGTCACTGTAAGAGTAAGAACGACAGTTCCTGTTTCACCTGTAGCAGGCGTATAAGTAGGAGTGAGTGTTGATGCATTTGTAAGGTTACCGGTTCCGTTGTGGGACCACAAAAGTGATGTGTAGTTGCTTGCTGATGCACCGGTAACTGTGTACGGTGTTCCTTCGCAGGTAGCAGCGTCACTGCCGGCGTTGGCAGTAGGTGAAGGAATTATTGTAAGCGTCATCGGGTCGCTGATATCACCGCAAGGTTCGTTTCCATAAGCAGTTAGGGTGAGTATCACACTGCCATTGTTAATATCTGCCTGGCTTGGAGTATAGGTCGGATGAAGGATAGCAGGATTGTCGAAAGTTCCTGTACCTGACGTTGTCCAAAGAATACTATTATAATTGGATGCCCAGGCAGTTACCGGAACAAAGGTTTCTCCTCCGCATATGGTGGCGTTCTCGCCAGCAGTAGCTGCAGGCTGAGGCAGAATGCTGAGCAGCATCTGGTCGGTAGCATTAGCACACGGCGCATTGGCATACACTGTTAATGTAAGCGTAATATTGCCCGTTTCTCCAATCTGGGGAACATAAGTAGGAGTGAGTGTGGAAGCATTCTGCAATACACCCTGACCATTATGTGTCCAGAGTACTGAGGCGTAGTTGGTTGCAGTTGCCCCTGTAACTGTGAAGTTGTTAGCCTGACAAATTACCTCATCTGGTCCTGCGTTAGCGGTCGGATGGGCTATTATGGTAACCGTCTGAATACATGTGGAAGTGTTGCCATGAATATCCAGAGCAGTCCAGGTAACGTTTGTTATTCCAACAGGGAATGTTGCAGGAGCATTGTTAGTTATGCTCTGAATTCCACAATTATCAGTTGCAGTTGCTTGTCCGAGAACAACCGGTTCGGTATCGCAAAGAACAAGACTTTCAGGGCAGGTAATTACAGGGGCTTCATTATCAACCACAGTGACTGTCATTGAGCATGAAGAGCTGTTACCACATTCATCCGTCACAATCCATGTAACAGAAGTAGTTCCAACCTGGTACACACCGGATGCATTTGCTGTCTGATTAATACTGTTTACCAGTATAACCGAGCCGCATGCTTCAACATAACCGGGCTGAGGTACTGTGACATATGCGCTGCAAAGGCCCGGATCGTTGTTCACCGTGATGTTTTCAGGACAAGTAACAACCGGAGCGGTAACATCAATGATGGTGAAGGTAGCAGAAGTTGTGGAGAAGTTGCCGCAGTCGTCGGTAGCAGTGAAGATGACGGTAGCAGCGCCGGTATTACCACAGAGGTCGCTGAGGGCTTCAAAGTTGTTTGTCCATGTCACATTGCTGCAGATGTCAGAAGCTACGGCGCCGCCGTGAGAAGCGAGCCAAGCATTGAGCTGTGCAGTGTTGCCAAGGCCGTCGCATTCCACGGTGAGGTCAGCGGCAGGAGTAGTGATCGTAGGAGCGGTAACATCAATGATGGTGAAAGTAGCTGAAGTTGTGGAGAAGTTGCCGCAGTCGTCGGTAGCAGTGAAGATGACGGTAGCAGCGCCGGTATTACCACAGAGGTC
>JAKLFM010000024.1 GCA_022711175.1 Bacteroidota bacterium
AAGGAGATACATCTGGTTTCGAAGGCAGTGGCGCACACGGAGGGTACCAGGGCATCTACCAGAACAACCTCAACGAGCCACCCATGTTTTATGGTTACGGTTTATTTCCGTATCAGCTTTCCGGGAATTCGCCCTGCATCAACAGCGTAATACCAGATGCCGGTTTTTTAGATCTCCCGCAATATGATCTGAGCGGTGCTCCACGAATTTGGGACGATCGGATTGACATGGGTGCTTATGAATACAATGGAACAACAAGTGTTACTGAGAATTCTGAATATCAAGATGATAGATTCATCATTTCACCTAATCCGGTTTTAACCGAACTTACACTTGTTTTTCAGAAGCCACAAACTTGGGTCAGGCATTTCATGATCACCGATTTGCAAGGTAAAACAGTATTAAGGTTTGAAATCCCGGCAGGATGCGACAAATTTCAACTCGGTGAAATCGTATCCGGGTTACAGTCGGGATTGTACCTGATTATGAGTCCGTCAGCAACGCAACAAGCTGTCAAACAATTTATTAAACTCTGATTCGATGACCAACCGACGAACTTTTATCAGAACCACTGGGCTTGCAGCTACCGGAATTGCCCTGGGTGGATACTCGTTTGCTCAAAGCATCGCAGTTACCAGTGGATATTTAAGCAATCGCCCTGATCCTGCGAAACGCAAATTTGTAAGCAGGGCTGTTGAAGATAAAATAGCAGCAGTAAAAGCCGCAATCAGGGATCCCGAACTAGCCTGGATGTTCGAAAACTGTTTTCCAAATACCCTTGACACCACGGTAACCTATACTGAAGTCAACGGCAAGCCCGATACTTTTGTGATTACGGGCGACATTCATGCCATGTGGCTCCGCGATTCGTCAGCCCAGGTCTGGCCTTACCTGCCGCTGATCAGGCACGACAAAGCGCTGCAAAATCTCATTGCTGGCGTTATCAACAGGCAGGTGAAGTACATTCGCCTTGATCCGTATGCCAATGCATTCCTTGATGGAAACTTGGAAAGTGAATGGAAATCGGACATCACCGAAATGAAACCCGGCATACATGAGCGTAAATGGGAAATCGACTCATTATGTTACCCTATTCGCCTGTCGTACGGCTACTGGAAGACCACCGGCGATATGAGCCTGTTTGATGACAACTGGGTACAAGCCATGAAGCTGGCAGTTAAAACCCTGAAACAGCAACAGCGGAAAGACGGTCGCGGGCCATACTCATTTAAGCGCACCACAGCCTGGCAAACCGATACTGTGGCGGGCAATGGATGGGGAAATCCAGCGAAACCCAACGGGCTTATTGTTTCCATTTTCCGTCCTTCCGACGATGCCACCATATTTCCGTACCTCATTCCATCAAATTATTTTGCGGCTAAGTCGTTAACACATCTGTCTGAAATTTTCGATCATCTGCAACTCTGCAACGAATCGGATGAATGCAGGGCTTTTGCTGACGAGATTTACCTGGCGCTTTATTACAATGCCAGGGTTGTCCATCCCGAATTTGGCGAAATATATGCTTACGAAACCGATGGCTATGGCAACCGACTGATGATGGACGACAGTAACGTTCCGAGTTTACTGGCCCTGCCCTACCTTGGCTGCGTTGAACTGAACGACACAACTTACCAGAACACCCGGAAATTTGTCCTGAGCCGGGCAAATCCATACTTCTTTTGGGGTTCCGCCGCCGAAGGCATTGGAAGTCCGCATACTCTAAACGACAAAATCTGGCCGATGACTATCATTATGAGAGCAATGACCAGCAACAATGCCGAAGAAATAATATCGTGCCTGCGAATGCTCAAAACCACACATGCGGGAACAGGATTCATGCACGAATCATTTCATAAGGACAATCCTAACGATTATACCCGCAACTGGTTTGCCTGGGCGAATACCCTTTTTGGTGAACTGATTTATAAACTTCACGCAGAGCAGCCGGTAATCCTTGCCACCGAATTCTGAGAAGGATGCTGTCCTGACATTCGCGAATATAAAACATAAGATTTATTCATATATTTAACCGATTTAAACCAGTGTCTATTCTTTGGCTCAAATCTAATTAACATTGTCGCTCAATTAATGCGGAAATATAACAGTCCAGTAAAAATACATTGTTATGAAAAATATTTCTAAAGCTCTGATTGTCTGTATCTTTTTATTCTCTGCACTAACTTTGACAGCCCAGATTACTGATACAGTATGGATTTCGTCTCTCGATCTTTCACTGGCCACTACCGGCTGGGGCGAAAAAGGCATCAACAGGTCGTGTATGGGTAATCCAATCAGGTTAAACGGCAAGGAATATAAACGCGGTTTCGGAACCCATGCCCCCAGCCTGTTATATATCAAACTCGATGGTTATGTACAACGGTTTCATGCTACTGTAGGTGTTGACGACGAAGAGAAAAACAGCACCGGAAGCGTAACATTTAGCATATATGGCGATGGCGAATTACTCTGCAAGACAAGTACGCTTGTTTCAGGCGGAGTTTCGGAAGAAATAAACACCAACATTGTTGGAATTGATACACTTTTGCTCGCGGTTGACGGCACAGCTGACGGCATTAATTACGACCATGCTGATTGGGCCAATGCCTATATCCTGGTCAAAAAAGGCCGCCCTTTTTCCATCAGCCGTCCAATGGAACCAGCCTATATTCTCACACCCAGGGCGCCGGCGACACCTCGTATCAATGGCCCGAAGATCTATGGCACGCGCCCGGGGCATGATTTTATATACAGAATACCTGCAACCGGCAACAAACCGATGAAATTCTCAGTAAAAGGATTGCCTAAAGGATTGACGGTTAATAAAACAACGGGCATAATTACGGGAAAAACTGCTGAATCAGGGAGGTTTGAAACCATTATTACAGTAAAAAACGATGTTGGCGAAACATCGCGTAAGTTCACTATTGTAGCCGGGAAGCAGATTGCGCTTACCCCTCCTCTCGGCTGGAATTCGTGGAATTGTTTTGCCTGCGCTATTGACCAGGAAAAAGTGATGGCTGCTGCCGATGCCATGGAAAAAAGCGGCCTCGCCGATTATGGGTGGAGTTATATTAATATTGATGATTGCTGGATGATACAAAGCGAGAGTGATGATCCGGTGGTGGGAGGTGCACCTCGTGATGAAAACAGTAATATGCGCACAAATAAGAAATTTCCAGATATCAAAGCGCTCACTGACTATATACACTCAAAAGGGCTGAAAGCAGGAATTTATTCAGGCCCGGGGCCACGCACCTGCGCAGGCTATACCGCCTGTTACCAACATGAAGACGCCGATGCACTGCAATTCGCCAAATGGGGTTTCGATTACCTGAAATACGACTGGTGCGATTACGAGCGCATTGCCAAGGACCACAGCCTTCCCGAATTGAAAAAACCATATATCGTGATGCGTGATGCGCTGGAAAAATGTGGCCGCGATATTGTGTATAGCCTCTGCCAGTACGGGATGGGCGATGTATGGCGCTGGGGTGCTGAAGTTGGCGGCAACTGTTGGCGTACCACAGGCGATATCACCGACAACTGGAACAGCGTTGAAGCTATCGGCTTTGGGCAGGCAGGGCTGGAGTACTATTCAGGACCCGGGCACTGGAACGACCCTGACATGCTGGTAGTAGGGAAAGTAGGCTGGGGCCCTGACCTGCATCCAACCAATCTTTCACCTAACGAACAATACACCCATATTTCGCTTTGGGCTTTGCTTAATTCGCCTCTGCTTATAGGCTGCGATATGACACAACTGGATGATTTCACTTTCAGCCTGCTTACCAACAGTGAGGTGCTCGATATAAACCAGGATCCCCTTGGTATGCAGGCTGCACGCATATCAAAAGAAGAAGGCCTCGAAATATGGGCGAGAAACCTCGAAGATGGCTCCAAGGCTGTCGGGCTGTTTAACCGGGGAATGCGCCAGGAGCAGATCGTTCTGAAACGCAGTATCCTCGATATACCGGGAGATTACATCGTTCGCGATGTTTGGAAACAGGAAGATATTGGCTCGCTGGGCGATAGTTACGCTGCTGTTGTTCCGGCACACGGGGTTAAATTGTTGAGGATTTATAAACAGTAAATCCTGCTCCTTTAAATAAGTTATCTCCGCTGAACCGGCATCAAGCACAAATCCGGAATTCTTCTATTTGCGTAATATTTTCTCCATTGGCTTTCCTTTTGCAAGCTCATCAATCAGCTTATCCATATAGCGAATCTTTTGCATGAGTTTGTCTTCAATAACTTCAACACGACAGCCACAAATCATACCGGTAATCTTCGACGCATTCGGATTTAGCCTTACTGCCTGATCAAAAAAAGTTTGAAGATCGCTTTGTTTGGAGATGTGCTCTGCCAGAGCAGTTTCGTCATATCCGGTGAGCCAGCTCAGAACAGTGTCAACCTCGGCCTTCTTCCGCCCTTTTTTTTCCGCTTTTTGAATATAAAGCTCATAAACAACGGCAAATTTAATTCGGTACACTCTGCTATTTTCCATCTGCTTTAGTATAGATTCACAAAGTTAATTATTCAATTGCTGTAGTTTAATAGCAATCAGCCTCCGTTGTAGAAATCATGAATAAATAAAGCGATTTGGGTTACCTAAGCCCCTGGTTGTATAATACTTATGGTTTAAAGAGAGACTTGAGCAACTTATTTTGTTGATTCGTTTACCTCAGGTTTCCGACCTTCGGCCAACGTTTTATCCGAACTGAATTTATTGCTTCGAAGTTATGTCAGCAACAACAAACATTACATCAAACAAAAGGCGGAGATAACTGTTACTTTTCATCAAAATCCAGATAGCGATACTATGAAAAATTCACATTTACCTGCTCTTCTGATTATAGCAGGCTTGTTTTCTGTTCTTTTTTCATCCTGCGAATTGATGGAAAATCTTGACCCTGAGTCAGAAACCGAAAAAATCACCCGGATTTTCACTTCAGGAAGTCCCTGGAAACTTGACACACTAAATTTAAAAACAGATCTTTTCAGCGGGGGCAACAGCGTTATTACCAGCGATACTACTTTTTACAATTACGGCACCATTGAATTCCTTGACCCTGCTGCCGAAAAAAACCCGGGATACAATACCGGCTATTTGATTCACCGCTATTCCGAGAACGGAAGTGCAAAAACAGATACCATGGCGTGGGCGCCATACAATCATAATTCAGGGTCCGACAACCATATCACGATATTTTTTCGAAATTCGCCTGGAGCTGATTTTGTGGTAGGTGCCTGGGATATGTATCTTGATAAGATTGTGATTGAAGATAAGAAACTTAAGTTCGAAGGTTGGCGGAGAGAAACTTTACCCGGAGGTGCCGGTGGCTCTTACGGTTCGTTCAGAAGTTATTCGCTTAGCCGTTGATAATCTTTTTCCTGCTAGCACTGCGCAGCTCCTTTTAAAGGGAAATACTGAATCCCTGGCGGCAAGTATTATTTATTCACAAATTATTCACAATCTGCTAAATTGCCGTGATTTCCATATATATTTAATGCAATCAATTATTAACGATATTTCAGTATGGGTTTCACGCATTTTGACCTCCGGTTTGCCAGGGAGCATGCATTATCGGCACCCTCAAATAACAAAAAGAACCTCGATCGTCGCAAATTTTTCAAATCTGTCGGCATTGGAGCACTGGCGCTTGCACCAGTATTCGGATCAATCCGAAAAATTCTGGGCGCCCCTTTCGACATCGCACCTACCACAGCCGGTTTCGTTGTCCGCCGCAAAGGTGCGGTTGCCTGGCAGTTCCCCGCCCGTATTTTCGAAAAGGGGGCCGTCGCCAAAGTTGAGACACTCAATGATTCATACCACATTGATGCTCAGCACATAAGCTTTGCAGGAACAGCTCAACCATTCAGCTTTTCAGCCGATTTATACAATGATGGCCTTCGCTGGATAATGAAATTCAGAATACCTGAATTCGGGCTGGAAAGCGAAGTTGATTTTTTGCGCTGGCTCGATGGCATTGAGGAATTAAGCGCTGAAGCCAAAACATCCCTGGTCCTTGGCTCAGCCGACTCAGGAAACAGCCTGGAGTTCGGCGATAAATTTATGCTGGGAATTGACCGGCGCTGGAATTTCAGTTTCAGCGGGAAAGATTCAGTGAAGCTGCAAACAAACCACCAGATATTCAATACCGACCAGCTTTTACTAACCTATAACGGCAAAAAATCGCAGCAAGCCGGAATAACAGCGCCACACAATGCGTTGCTCTGTATAGCCCCGGCCTTTGCAGGATGGAAAGAATTCATCAGTAACCTGGCACTTGCTGACGGAAACACTATAAATGCATTTGGAAATCACCCGGCTGTTAATCTTCTTTTCTGGACCGACCGGGCAGGGGCTGTTCATGAAACACTTTGGGCTGCCGGCAACAACGGCGGGCTTGAATACAGCATCAGAAATCATGAAACAGAAGCCTTTAAGATTCACAGATATTTCATTCTTAGTGAGATATTCCATCATGGTGTCGCTAAAACGTACATGGCAGCATCAGTTAAAAATGAGGGTCAATGGTACGCTAATTCATTAGGTTCGTTCCTGCTTGGCTCCGAAGGCGATGTGCCTGATTTTGAAGCTATTGGAACAGGTTTTAAACTGGAAAATTACCGATTTGCTCCGTTGTTGACAGCCTTCAGGCCTAAGGTTGAAAATGCCGTAACCCTGGCAACAGTTTCTTCAAAACCTGTCAGGCTTAACATTTCGAAGCAGGTTTCTGACCCGGCTGATTTCAGCCTCATTGAAACACCAGTTCTTCCTGATACCATTATCAGGAAAAAGACGACGATCAGTCCGGTAAAAATTACTCCTCCGGCTCAAAAAACTGAGCAGCCAGTAAGAAACATCAAAGTTGAACCCCGGAAAACTGAACCGGCAAAAGAAACGCCACCGCCGTCACGACAGGCCGAACCAGCTAAGAGAGAAGTAGTTAAGCAACCTGCCATTGAAATCGACCGTGATAAAATCGTGCTAAAACCGTTAAAACTGAAATTCAGAATACTGAGGCCCGAAGATATGATGGTACTCGATTTCGAATTTCAGAATTTCAAACTCACCGGTACGGGCAATGAAACAACGGCTGAACTTGCTGATAAAACCAAAAATGGAATTGTAACAGTTTGGTTTCAAACGCAGCATACCCTCGAAGAGGCTTTTTATGAGGCCAACAATGTAAAGGACGATGAAAAAAATCCGCCTTCCTATGCCGCAGTTGACATTCCTGCCCGTCACCTAAGGGCATACCGCAGCCGGCTGGTTTTCGAATATAAAGCGGGCAGCCCTTCGTTTAAACTCTCATTGGAAGAATTGCTCAACTGGTCGAAATTCGATTTAAAAGTACACCCGCGAGCCTGGATAAAACTGCCCGCCATTGTCGAACTCGACCCATCGGGAAGCTTAAAAAAGGTATCACCACTGAAACTAAGACCTGCACCGGTAGTTTCGCTCGAAAAGCCCGAAAAACAATTCAGCCTCAAAATTGCCGCCAACAGCAGGAAAGTAAGCAACCGCCTGCTTATTTACGAGGAGAGGAATATTAGCAAGGTACTCACACCCGAAATTTCCGAATCGGTGAAGCTCGACAACAAGCTCGAAAACATCGCGAAGTACCTCAATGTGGTGGAAGAAGTACCTGAAGCAAGTACCAGCATTGAGGCTCCTGCCCTTTTGTATATCTCGCCAAACCAGCTTGCAGGCTTCCTGCACAAGCTCAGGGCAGATGCCAAAGCTGCACCTGAGAAAACTGAAGGATTACGGTTACAAACCACCGACCCGCTATCGGGAGCAAAAGGTGTAATCAGTGAATTATGGCATACGGCACTTGGTGTAAAACTCAAGGATGGCAAAATATCTAACGATTTGCCTGCGCTTACCACAATCAGGGCGCTATGGGCCTACGATGCCGATAAAACGCTCGAAAACGTACCAGGCCGGAATCAGCCGTTCATGGCTTCGCTCGATGCAAACAACCGGCATAAGCTGGTTCATACCACATCCAATTACAATATAACGGGTTACAAGCCCAAGGCGGTTCCTGTGAATAAACTGATGCTCACCTCACTGGGAGCCTATATTGATTTGCATGCGTTTTTCGATGTTCCTTCACCTGCTGATGATTATCTGAATATCATCGAATGGCAACATTTTGCAACCCTTGGACGTGACCATTATGTTAAGGTAGTTGAAGAAGGATACCTCTTCCCCTTCGGGCATAAAGCAGCCATCGTAAAGATCACTGAACGAAAGTTCGAAAAAACAAAGAAAGCCGCAGTAAACAGGCAGCGCATGTTCATCGTCGTGATCGAAAAAGAAGTGCTTTATGACAGAAGCGATCCCGGCAACAATTTCATTAAATTTCCATTTCAGGCAGTACGGATCGAAACCGCTTCAACACCTGATATTGACAACCCGGTTGATTCCACTGTCATAACTGTTGCCCCGCAGAGCGGCTCCAATCCAAACAAAGAAAAGGTTAATACAGCATACAATTTCTATATCAGGGTTGGTGGTGAACCGTTCAATTTCGACATTACCACAACCGATAAAGAAGGCAACGAACAAAAGATCAGGATGCCGCTGGCATTTCTCGAAAACTTTATTGCCCGTCACGAGAAATACCCGCTTGAAATCATTAAGGATTATAATGAAAAACAGCTCCAGCTCAATACTGTTGCGCTGAACAAGCAAAAAGTCGCTTTGGCCGAAAGCCTGCTCGACAATGATACCGTGTTCGAAACCGATGAAATCTCGTTCGGAGCCATTACCTATCCTTCAACCGGTTTGGGAAGTATTCGTTTCCACCCTGTGATGCAGTGGGCTGATATTTATCTTCAGCAGGTTAACCAGCTAACAGGCAGCAACGACCCGGTAAAAGTAGAACTTGTTGACGATTCAAATCCCGGGCATGTGTTTGCTGCCGTAAAACAGGGAGGTAAAGTTGATTTCACCGGCGGCGCCGATAAATCGGGAGGATTCCTGTCGCCCAACATACAGATCACTGCCCTCAGCAGGCTGCAAGGACCTGTTGGTGGCGCTATCGATGATATCAGCAACATGATTTTCAAGGCAAGCGAATTTTTTAAAGCATTAGACAACCTGCCTGTTGCCAAGATTTTCGGTGCTATCGAGATTTTTTCACTTTTTGCCGATACAAAAAGCCTGAAAGGCAGTCTGGATGCATACATCAGCAGCATAAACAACATCCGTAAGAAAATTGAAGAAATCAAGAACGACCTCATGCTGCTCGAAGCCCGGGCTCTTGAAACCGGCGAAAATATTGCTCTGCAGGCTCAAAAACTCAAAGATGATATTGCAGCGCAGGTGAAAGCGCTTTTAGATACACTGAACAACAGCATACCCCGTATTCCAAACTTTAAAACCTACATTACCGAAGAAGCACTGAATGTTGAGTACAAATGGATTCCCGAGCTTGAAAGTTCGCTCATCGAAGTATTCACTGATATCCTTGCTGTTAGAGTTGACAACCCGGGCAATGCATTATCAGTAACTACAAGGTTCAGCAAGCCTTTCGAGATGTCGAAGCCTCCGGTATTATCAACTGAAGCACGCTTTGAAAAGTTTGGGATACAAATCGCCAACATGCTGGAAGTCAACTTCAACTACCTGAAATTCACCGGTGGATCATCCGGTAAGAGCGACGTAAAAGTTGACCTGGGTCCCGGGATTCCGCTCAAATTTATCGGAGCTCTTGAATTTGTAAACAACCTTCAGAGCATCATTCCCAAAACAGGTTTTTCCGACGATGGCCCATACATTGAACTCACCACCACTGGTGTAAAAGCCGGGTTCACGATTTCGGTGCCCAATATTGCAGTGGGCATATGCATGATCACCAATATTTCGCTGGGTGCATTTGTGAACCTGCCATTCACAGGCGATCCGCTTACAGTCGGGTTCAATTTCTGCACAAAGGAAAATCCCTTCATGCTTACAATTTCCTGCTTTGGTGGCGGAGGATTTTTCCAGCTTATTACCCGCCTCGACGGGCTGCAGTCGATTGAAGCGGCATTCGAATTTGGCGCTGCGGTTTCGCTCGATGTAGGAGTTGCCTCAGGAGGCGTTTCGGTAATGGGAGGCTTTTATTATAGTATGCTGCTGAAGGAAAAGCAACTCACCAATCCCGACCGCACCATCGAGGTTTCTGAAACTGAGCTTACCGGTTACCTGCGCATTAACGGGCATTTGTCAATACTTGGACTGATCCATATTTCGCTGGAATTCTATCTGTGCCTTACCGCTAAAATTGAAAACGGCAAAGTGCGCAAACTCGAAGGTTCGGCAACACTGAAAGTAAAAGTTGAAATTCTCTTCTTCAGCAAAACCGTGTCGGTAACAGTACGTAAACAATTTGCCGGCAACGAAGGTGACCCCACCTTTAAAGAAATGATTGAAGCCGACGACTGGCAGCAGTACTGCCTTGCTTTTGCAAACGAATAATTTTTCACCGGATAACAAATTATGCCATGATACAGGAATTGGTCTTCACCACTCTGCCAAATCAAAGAACCGTCATCGAAGGGAAAGAACAATTAAAAGTTTCGGTATTTGTGACTGCACGAATTAAAAGCATCACCGAAGCAAAACTATCTCAGGTTCCCGATTTACTAAACTGGGCTGACAAAATCAAAGAAACAAAATTTAGTTTTCGCTTTAGCGGAATAAGCAGCGACATTGAAGCTAAATTAGATAAGGATCAGATTGATACAGCACTGTACCACAGCATTTTCCATAACAATATTATCGTTGAGAAATACGAAATGGAAAATCTCAGCCTGAAGCAGATAAACTCTTTTCCGGTAAAACATGTCAGTGATTTCCTGTTGAAAACATACAGCAAAGCTGCCATTGAAAGCCCCCGCACCTTGCTGCCCGCCGATTTCTTTATCGATCCCGACAGGTTGGGCGCCGTAACCGAAATGCGCATCGACCCCCAGGCGCCGGTACAGGCCGAAAACGAGCAACTCAAAAAGCCTTTACAGGCACGAACAATTCTGCTCAAAAAGGATGATGCCCGAAAAGAGGTTATCAACCTGCTGAAATCCAATAAGTTCATTCCTTTTGCCAAAACGCCTGAACCCATAAAGGATTTTGCACAATTCAAGAACTTTCATAAGCAGGATAAACTGAATATCAAGCCATTGGTCATAAAAAAGCCAACTTTCGAATTCCACAACATACTGTCGGTGGTAAATAGCTACCCGCAAGTTATGCGAAAACTTGGCTTCATCCTCGATTTCGTGATTCCTTTGCCGACAGGCTTATCAGCAAACGGAACCATAAACCTGGTGCCAAAATCACTCACTTTTGCTGAACCCAACACAACGGTGTCGGTTCCGCTTACAGCTTACAATCTCACTTCCAGTGGCTTTTTTACTGCCGACAAAGCCGGTACAATATTCAAAAACGGTTTTGTGAAGATCAATTCAGACGAATTCTCGGTTGTCCAGATCGATACTGACGGCGTTGCACTTAAAACAGCTAATACCGTTGAAAGCAAAACACATGAGGTTGCAAGATTCTTTGAAGTAAAATCAAGGGTAACACTCAACAAGGTTCAGCGGCCAGTTGCCCTGAAGCTGCAATCAAAAACCACACTGCAGGCGGCAGGCAACAAACCGGTAATGCAATTGCAGAAGATCAGGCCGCTTGAAAAGTTAAAACTCACCGAGCCGCCTGCAAATGATGGATTGCCGGCCATGCGTACTGCAGGTATAGCATTGGTTAGGAATGGCATGTCGGGACACATTGTAAAAAGGCTTGAAAGGAATGTAAATTTTCAGAAGTTGCTCATCGATGCGGCGCCAAAAGACAAGCTCCTGCCTGTTAAAATCCCTGTCGAAGCGCTTTATTCCGAAGACATAGTGATGGGTTACCGTATGGATATCGCCTATGATGAGAACCCGGGCAAATGGTACTCACTTCACCAGCGCAAAAATGTTTACTCCTGGCATGACGACGGAGGAACCGAACATCCCATCGACATAAATAAACCTGATGAAGGCTACGTTGAACTTGCACTCACCGAGACACCCGGGAAGCCTGACAACCTCTACGTATCAGAAACACTGGCACGATGGGAAGGCTGGAGCCTGTCAGTGCGTAAACCCGGCTATGCTATCAATGAATCCGATGAACATCCGGCGGCAAAGCCCGAAGACAGGCGCGACTTCGTTTATAGAGAGAAAGCGCTGGAAATGAAAAAATATGCTTTCGACCCTACACTCGATTTCAAACTTCATGCAGATGCCGGGATAGTACCCGGCACCCTGCCTAAACTCAGGTTCGGGAAGAAATACCGCCTGCGCATCCGCACAGTTGACCTTTGCGGTAACAGCGCCGAACTGGGCAGCCAGTCGGATGCTCCGGCAGAAACTACCAGGAGTAACATCAAGTATCTGCGTTATGAACCGCTATCAAGCCCTATTGTATTGGCAGGCAATGCTTTACGCGACGGGGAGTTTCTCGAACAGATGGTAATTCGCAGTAATTACAATACTGCCGCAAACACATACGAAAAGTTGCATGCCGTGAGGGGCCAGGCAGCTGATGGTATTTCGCAGCGTTACCTTTTGCCTCCCAAAAACAGTCAGCTTATGGCCGAAACCCATGGCATGTTTGATAAGGCATTTGGAAACAATCCCGATGTAGCAAGGAAAATGTACGAACTTATTACTACACACGAAGGATTGTATCAACCGGGAAACAACAACGCTGAAAAAGTTTATGCTCCTTCGGAAGTAGAAATCATCTACCTGCCCGATCCAATGGCAGCCGGTGTGGCAATTTTTGCAGATGAAGAAGCTGAGAATACACATGCCCAGGACTTTAATCCTCGACTGTTCAGCTTTTTCACAAAGGATGAAATCTCGTCATCAGCGACTAACATTACCATACCCGAAGATTGGTATAATGCCGCAGTAATAAGGATCAAACTTGAAGAAGGGACATCAGGTTCTGACTGGGACAAAAACAACCGCATTTTTACCGTCAGGCTGCCCAAAGGACAGCGTTTGAAATTAAAGATCAGCACTTTCTGGCGCGAAAACGACCTGAAAGAGTTATCTGCTATATGGAACCTGATTCGCGAAGGTAATCCATCCAATATTACTGATATTGAAGCAGATGCGATCAGCGGACAACATTGGATGGTAAGTCCCCCGCGTTCAATGGAGCTTGTGCATGCCGTGCAACAACCTGTCGATGCTCCCACCCTCGATAAAATCCTTCCTGAAAGGGATTATGGCGATACTTCGGCAGATATCAATGCACGATTCACCGTTCATGGAGAAAGCACTGATTTTGTCGAGATACAGTCGCAATGGACTGAAAAAGCCGACGACTGCATTTCGGTGGATATCAAGGATAAAAATTTCAGGTACACCATACCCGACATTGATATTTATTATCACGACAAAACCGTTACCATTGGCAATATTCCGGAACTCCGCCCCGACCTTAACTTCAATAAAACCAGGGTTGTAAGCCCCGTGTGGAAGGATGACCCAAAACGGATTTCAGCTACAGAAGTACAACCTGGTGCCACACGTATCAACCAAATGTATCGCCAGCAGGCTGGAAAACTTTCTGAGATTAAATCGCAAAAAGATACTGCTCCAAAAACGGTTGTCAACAGTTTGAAATTAGAAATAGCCGAATCAAAATTCCACTT
Organism: Bacteroidota bacterium; assembly: GCA_022711175.1. Lineage (GTDB taxonomy): Bacteria > Bacteroidota > Bacteroidia > Bacteroidales > UBA4417 > UBA4417. Next base: position 13,713 of record JAKLFM010000024.1, read on the forward strand.
TGTAAAACTCCTTGATCTTCGTAACTTCCCTGTTGAACATTCGTTTGGCGATACAAAACACCGGTGGGTTGACTATTGCGTTGTAGCTTCGTCGCGATATAGGGAGTATTTTGGTAAAATTCTGGCTGCTGACCCCAAACTTATTACAACCCGACAATCAGAATGGAAGCAGAAAATTAACATACTTAGCACAGCCAGGCCAACCAAACCCGAAATTGATTACATCATTCCAATTTTTGAATGGCAGAAAGCTGACAAGGCCGATGCCATGCACCACAGGCGCAAAGGTGGCGGACTGCGTATATACCTTAAACGGCCATGGTTTTCGAGCGGCGATGATGAAATGCTGGCCGTTGTATTGCAAAACCAGGGTACAAATAGTGGACTAAAACCAATGACCATGATCGGAACCGGCGGATATACCGATCACTTTACACATTGGGGGAGTGATCCGCTGTTCTCATCGGCAATACCCCAAAATATCAGCCCAGTGCCGGCCAATTTCAGGATGAATCCAACAGTGGACAGCAACCTTGTATATCCGGGAAGAGAAAATACTAAAGCCACTGCTGTAGCATACCCGGTTGAATTTGATAAAGAACGGCAGTTGTGGTTCTGCGATATTGCTCTGAATACCGACGACATGTATTTTCCCTTTATTAAGCTTGCTTTGGCTCGCTATCAGCCACATTCTCTGCGCATTAACGAAACCGACGTTTGCTTATCGCCGGTGGTTATGGCCGGCATGATTCAACTTGTGCCCGAACGAACGACAACATTGAAGATTGCTCCCGAAGGCAACAGCCAGAAACTTACTCTCACTTTCGAAGGACCAGTGTACAACGAAAGAATGTCGCGTTTCGGAGTTAAATCGAGTGTAAGAATCAGCATTAATGATACTGCACTCTCACAACCGGTGCAGGGAGTGATAACCGACGGCCTTAATAAACGCAAACTTGAAAACGAAAGCTGGGAAATTGACATACTGCAAACTCATGTTACCAATAATGTTGTATCGCTCAGCCATGAGTTCAGGTTGCCCGAATCATTCAGAACCGGCGCTTTTGAGGTAATTGTTGAAGAAATTGAACACGGGCCGGTTAAAATGCAGGGACTTTCAGCTATTTACGAAAAGCGGCTTGAAGATCGCGAAGAAACTGACAGGCTGGTATTCGCTGATGTTTTCAGGGTGAACGAAAAGTAAAAACCCGGCACGATCAAATGTCCGCAAATATTCATTGAGAGCAATTTTAGGAATTCATTCAGAAAAGTTCATATTCTTCCTCTGAATGAACGTTACTAATCTCAAGTTCAGCAATTAATATTTAAAGCGAAAAGTTCCAATAACTTTTGGAACAGTTTTGGCTTCTTGTAATTCAAATTATTATCCATGTTTGCTACTCTCAAATACCCGGTACTTGGATTCATGAGGGTCAGGCTGCTTATCAGACGTGAATGTAAAAAATGGCTCGTCGAACTGATAGGCGCCGATCTGCAAATCGAAGTTTACGAAGAAGATTTCGTCCTTGATCCTCAATAACAAGGATGCAAAGGTGTAAACTGCGCATGAATTTAATGACGCACAATTAACATGTGCCGGGATTATTGTGATTAATAAGCATATCCCAAAGAGTATAAAGTACTCATATAAAAACTATTAGTTCACTGATGTATGTATATGTTCCGGGTGCCGGGTGCCGGGTGCCAGATTCCGGGTTCCATGTGACGGGCTAAAGTCCAATTTCCAGTCTCAAGTTTCCCGTTTTCCCTCCCTCCCACTCTCATAATCTTCCACTCTCCAAATCTCTCAATCTCCCAATCTCCTGACCGCTACATCCTCTCAGGAACTTCTATCCCCAGAAGCCACATTGCATTGCTGATCACATTTCCTGCAAAGTTGCACAGGCCAAGCCTGAAATTGCGTACTGCTTCATCTTCTTCCTTCAGGATGGTTATGTCATGATAAAACCTGTTGTATGCGCCGGCCAGCTCGTAAGCATAATTGGCAATTACGGCAGGGCTGTGCATTTCGGCTGCCAGTGAAATTGTTGACGGAAAATCGTGCAAAAACCTCAATACTTCCTTTTCCTGGGGTGCAATTTTAGCGGTATAATCCGAGAAATCATGATGCTGGTCCGAATTGATACCAAGTTCCAGTGCCTTGCGCATCACCGACTGTATTCTTGCATAGGTATACTGTATAAAAGGTCCGGTATTACCATTAAAATCAACCGACTCTTCAGGATTGAACAGCATGTTTTTCTTCGGATCAACCTTGAGTATAAAGTACTTGAGCGCGCCGAGCCCGATGATACGATAGAGTTTTTCGGCTTCGTCGCCATCAAATGACTCGAGTTTTCCCAATTCACGTGCCATGCGTTCTGCCGTTTCAAACATTTCCTGCATCAGGTCGTCAGCATCAACAACAGTTCCTTCGCGCGATTTCATCTTACCATGAGGCAACTCAACCATGCCATACGACAGATGATAAATTGCATCCGACCACGAGCAACCCAGGTGCTTCAGAACCAGTTTCAGTACATTAAAATGGTATTCCTGTTCATTGCCAACAACATAAATGAGCTGAGATGGATTGTATTCGTCATACCGCTGCCGTGCCGTGCCCATATCCTGGGTCATATAAACCGATGTGCCGTCGCTTCGAAGCAGTAGTTTCTCATCCAGGCCATCGGGTGTAAGGTCAATCCAAACCGAGCCATCGCTTCGTTTGGTAAAGACACCTTTTTCAATGCCTTCGTTTACCAGCGACTTGCCTAGCAGGTAGGTGCGCGATTCATAGTATATCTTGTCGAAATCAATGCCCAGCGTTTTATAAGTAATATCGAAACCATCGTAAACCCATCGGTTCATCATTTCCCAAAGCCTTATGGTTTCGGGGTCGTGTGCTTCCCATTTCCTGAGCATTTGCTGAGCTTCGAGAATGAGCGGAGCCTTTTTAGCAGCTTCTTCGGGTTCGATTCCTGATGCGACCAGTTCGGCAATCTCATTCTTATAATGCTGATCGAAGATCACATAGTATTTGCCAACCAAATGGTCGCCCTTGGTACCGCTTGTTTCAGGCGTTTCGCCATTACCCCATTTCTGCCAGGCCAGCATGCTCTTGCAGATGTGAATACCGCGATCGTTCACCAGGTTTACTCTCGCCACCTTGTTGCCCGAAGCTTCGAGAATGCGTGAAAGCGAAAATCCCAGCAAGTTATTGCGGATATGACCGAGATGTAACGGCTTGTTAGTGTTGGGAGATGAAAACTCAACCACAACGGGAGAATCGCCGGCGGGCGCCTTTAAACCATAGCTGATGTTAGAGCAGTTTTCCTGAAGAAAAGTAATCCAATAAAAAGACTTAAGCGAGATATTCAGAAAGCCTTTGATTACGTTAAATGATTCAACCTCGGGCATGTGTGAACAGAGATAATCACCTATCTCAGAGGCTGTAATTTCAGGAGACTTTTTCGAAACCCGTGTATAAGGAAATACAACAACGGTAAAGTCCCCTTCAAACTCTCTGCGGGTTTTCTGTAGTTGAATCTGCAAGCTTTCCCTGTCAATAGAATATAAACTTGCTATTGCCTCACTAATAGCAGCACTCAGCCTCGCTTCCACCATAATATTCCGGTTTTTGCGACAAAAATAACGTTTATTACCGGTTAATAGTCAACCACTGTGAGGTATCCGATAAACCGTTGAACTTTAATGCAACTAATACACGATCAGTTTATCAAGAAAAACGGTTCCCCCGGTTATGATTCGGATTGCATAAATACCCGGAGAAAAGACACTCAGATCGATGAGTCTCAATCCCCTGCACTCACAGGTGTTTTCGTACAAACACTTTCCGCTGCCATTATATACACTTACCCTTGCCTTGCCTTCACATCCGGTAAGATCAATAGAAACATTGCCTGTTGCCGGATTGGGGAAAACACGAACCCCCTGATCTGCAGTGGTTATGATTCCTGTTGAGCAGTCGGCACCAGTAATATTAACATCCATCCAGGCTAACCTGTCGGCAATCGTTTGTTTCAATATATTTACATAATAGGCTACATTGGGGGATCCCAGGTTTGGCCATCGTTCAAAATTAAGGCTGGCCGACGATTCTATAGTTGAGAAAGTAGAATCAAGAAAATTATACATATTCTGCATATTCCACACATTAGCCCTGACAGATTCCCATCGGCAATGAACCTGCTGCAGGAACAGAGAATCGGTATGAAAAATGCTCCACCAGTCAGGATAAGGCCAGTGCGGGTGAGTAACCTCCCACACCCAGTCAGTAATACAGCAGAAAGCCTGGTCATAATCATAAGGGGGGCCTATCTTTAGTTTACCTCCGTCGGTATCTTTTTCCTTGTAGAGGTATGTGCTTCTTCCGTAACTATCATAGTTGGTTGATAGCTCATTCACAAACATAAAGTCGATGAATGTCATTTCGTCGATCCATTTCCGGTATCCGTTAATCGGGTCTCTGAAATTGGGTTGGTGAAGGCTGTACTCAAAGTTGTCAACATAGGTTTTGATATAACCAGCCTGCTGAGGCATGATATCAGCAGCCTTAGGATATACATACTTGAACTCCACCGGCAAGCCAGATGTTGCATAGTTGACTGGCAGATACTGGGATAGCCAGGCATAAGGATCACCATTGATATTCATTTCTATGATATAACCTCCGGTAAGTTCAACACCCGTTGTATCTTCCGGTTTTAGCTTCGCTATGTCAACCCTGTTGTTATCCCGCTTAATCTTTTCAGTAAGGGTATATAATCCCTGGTATTCTCCATCCAGCACCATCTCAAAATATTTTGTACGGGGTGCATACCTTCCCATGCGGCGCGAGAACTCATAGATGAAGGTATTGTACATGAGCGTAGGATCTGTCGATTCGGATTTGAACATCCAGTCATTCTCCGAAGGCAGGCCCAGCAAAGTTGTATCTATATCGTTACCTGAAACATCTGATAAATCAAGGTCATAGTTTTTCTTGGTACTCAGCAGCGTTGAAAAACCCTGTAATTCAATCATCATATTACCTTCATACTCATAATCGGTATCGTTAACATGATTAAGGACGCCTTCCCCGTGGTTGATAATCTGAATCACAGCCAATATTTTTGGATCATTCGGGATGAAACTTCCGTCAGTTTTCACTTTGATAATTGGCAGCGAAGAAGAACTAAAAGGAAAAGGTGCGGGTGCATTTGTTCCGAAATTGAGGCTCCAGCTAATAAGGGTACCCGTCTCTCCATTCGACCACTTATCGCGTACCACAATTTTCCAGATACCATTAGGATTTTGCCCGTTATTTGCTGTTCCAACATATCCGGTAGGTCTGAAAGTGCCTGAGAACGGCGGATTTGCCTGATAAATAAAGTATTCTGCTTCATCGCGGAAAAAAGTGTCGGTAAAATTGTCGCCTTCATCACCAATGCCCGAAAAAAGTAAAAATGCAGAGCCGTCAGGAGAAACTATTTTTACTTCCACATCACTGTCATACGTATGATTAAGGTTAAGCGCTACTTCAACGAGGCCGAAACCGGTGTTAATTTGTGAAGGCAGCCCGCTTACGGTTATCGTAAACATATTGCTGCTTTCATCGTCAGGAACAGCAGCATTGACAACACTGTTGAAAACCTGTGAATAACCGGAGACTAACAGTCCTAAGGCAAATAAACTGAGAAGCAGAACTCTTTTCATCTTCATTTCCTTTAGTTATGGAACAATTCTTAATACATATTGTTTCCAAAGTTATAGCGAAATTTCAATTGCAATATTAGTGTTTCAGGTCAATTTAATTTAGTATTCAACTTCTTCAAATGCATTTGTTTGAATAACTGTTCTTTATAGACTGATATGTAGTTTGAATAAATAGGTAATCAATTATTTTGCAGGCAATTTTAAACTACTAACTTTGTAACATCAAATCATCTAATCACTACCACATCCAATAAATCTAACCCACTAAACAAAGTTTTATGCGACGAAACGTAATCATCATCGGAGCAGCAGGACGTGACTTTCACAACTTCAACACGTTTTTCAGGGGAAAGGCCGAATACAAAGTTGTGGCCTTTACTGCCGCCCAAATTCCCGATATCGACGGGCGAAAATACCCCAAAGAATTAGCAGGTGCAGACCTTTATCCTGATGGCATTCCTATTTTTGCCGAAGCCGACCTTCCCAAGCTCATAAAAGACCTGGATGTGGTTGATTGTGTTTTCTCATACAGCGACCTGCCATACCAGCGGGTTATGGGTATGAGCGCCCTTGTGAATGCTTGCGGAGCCAACTTTATTCTGCTCGGCCCCGGGGAAACCATGGTAAAAAGCACAAAACCGGTAATCGCTGTCGGAGCAACACGCACAGGATGCGGAAAAAGCCAGACTTCGCGCCGGATTATTGAACTGCTCATGGCAAAAGGCCTCAAAGTGGTTGCAGTGCGTCATCCCATGCCTTATGGCGACCTCAATGCCCAGAAAGTTCAGCGGTTTGCCACGGTAGAAGACCTTGCAAAACACAAATGTACCATCGAGGAAATGGAAGAATATGAACCCCACGTGGTTCGTGGCAATGTTATCTATGCCGGTGTTGATTACGAAGCCATTCTTCGTGCAGCCGAAAACGACCCCGATGGCTGCGATGTTGTATTGTGGGATGGCGGTAACAACGACTTCCCTTTCTATAAGCCTGATCTCACTGTTGGCGTTGCTGACCCTCACCGCCCGGGAGCCGAGGTTTCATATTATCCCGGCGAAGTAGTTGCACGCATGTCCGATGTAATTGTGATCAACAAAATGGATTCGGCCGACAATGCCAATATCCAGAAAGTTCGCGATAATATCGCCAGGATTAATCCTAACGCCAAAGTAATTGATGGCGCATCACCTTTGACAGTAGATAAACCGGAACTTATCCGTGGGAAACGCGTTTTAGTGGTTGAAGACGGCCCGACACTTACCCATGGCGAAATGAAAATCGGCGCCGGCACCGTTGCCGCCACCAAGTACGGCGCAGCCGAACTGGTTGACCCTCGCGCATTTGCTGTTGGCAAACTGGCCGAAACCTTCAGGATTTATCCAAACATCGGTACATTGCTTCCAGCAATGGGTTACGGTGAAGAACAAACCCGCGACCTCGAAAAAACCATTGCCAATACGCCCTGCGACGCCGTGGTTATTGCGACCCCCATTGACCTCAACCGCATTGTAAAGATCAATAAGCCTTGCGTTAAAGTAGGGTACGATCTTCAGGAAATCGGCAAGCCCGACCTTGCTGAAATTCTCGATGCCTTCGTTGAAAAACATGGCCTTAAAAAGTAAAGCAATAAAAAGCGGTCGCGAGGCCGCTTTTTTTTTGCCCAATTTGCAAAATCGCCTTTACACAACCTTATCAATACCTATCTTTAGAAGCCAAAAAAATAACATGACCATGAAAGGTAAAAGCCTGATTTCCATAACTGATTACACAAAGGACGAGTACCTGAAAATTCTCGAAACAGCAGCTGGATTCGAAGCCAATCCTAACCAGAAGTTGTTAAGCGACAAGGTAGTAGCTTCCTTATTCTTTGAACCTTCGACCCGAACCCGCCTGAGCTTCGAAACTGCCGCAAACCGGCTCGGTGCAAGGGTGATTGGTTTCAGCGACTCGGGCAGCACAAGCGTTCAGAAAGGTGAAACACTGAAGGACACCATCATCATGGTAAGCAGTTATGCCGATATTATCGTGATGCGCCACCCGCGAGAAGGTGCTGCCCGCTGGGCCAGCGAAGTTTCATCGGTGCCGGTAATAAATGCCGGCGACGGAGCCAATCAGCATCCCACACAGTGCATGCTCGATCTTTACACCATACTGCAAACCCAGCGAACACTCAACAACCTGAATATCGCGATGGTCGGCGACCTCAAGTATGGGCGCACCGTTCATTCGCTGGTACAGGCTATGTGCAACTTTAACGCCACGTTCCACCTGGTTTCGCCACAGGAACTGAAACTACCGAGTGTTACAAAAATGCATATCAAGGATGCAAACCTCAAATATGAGCAATACACCGAGCTGGCGGATGTGATTCCCTTTGCCGACATCATCTACATGACACGCATCCAGAAAGAGCGCTTCAGCGACCCGATTGAGTACGAAAAAGTGAAAAACAGTTATGTGCTTACCAAAGCAATGCTCGAAGGCTGTAAGCCCAATATGAAAATTCTTCACCCACTGCCCCGCGTTAACGAGATAAGCGAAGATGTTGACACAACCAAACAGGCTTACTATTTCAAGCAGGCCGAAAACGGTGTGTATGTTCGCCAGGCATTACTGGCAACTATCCTGGGAGCAAAATAAGGCTTTTACAACGATTTAATAACCAATAAAATGGACAAAGAAACCCGCGAACTTAAAGTAACGGCCATCGAAAACGGCACCGTTATTGACCATATACCCGCCAACAATGTTTTTAAGGTCATTCGTATCCTAAACCTCGAAAACAATAATCACCAGGTACTGTTTGGCGACAATCTCGATAGTGAGAAATACGGCAAGAAAGGGATTATTAAGGTTAGCAATACTTTTTTTGCACCTGACGAAATCAACAAAATTGCACTCGTTGCCCCAACCGCAACACTTATCGTGATCAGGAATTTTAAAGTGGTTGAGAAAACGAAGGTTGAAGTCCCTGATGAAATTATCAAAATTGTGAAATGCTTCAATCCCGGGTGTATTACCAACCATGAAAATATCACGACCCGGTTCAAAGTGATTGACAAAGCCGAAATGAAACTCAAATGTCATTACTGCGAGAAAAGTATCGCCAGGAACAATATCATTTTCGCCTGATTCAACCGATCAAGATTGCTCATTTCCAATAATTTATATCATGAAACAACTGTTGTTCATTGCCGGGCTGTCGCTAATGGTAACGTACCTTTCAGCACAAAAGCCTGCTCAAGATAAGGGCCTGTTTAAAATATACGAACCCGGGTATTTCCAGAACACAATTCTCAAAGGAATTGAAGAATACCAGTCAACAAAGGAAATGCCTGCACCAAAGAAAACTTTTAAAGCCGACCCTGCTACTTTCCGCATTCCCACTGATAAAAATTCATTTAAGCAATACTGGCATAACGATCCCGTTTCGCAGGGGAAAACAAATACCTGCTGGTGTTTCTCAACCAACTCTTTCTTTGAATCGGAAATATTTCGCCTTACCGGACAAAAGGTGCGCCTATCGGAAATGTACACCGTTTATTATGAGTACCTCGAACGTGCCGAAACATGGGTTAAAACCAGGGGAAACATATACATCGGCGAAGGATCGGAAGGAAATGCCGTGACCAAAATCTGGAAAAAATACGGCTGTATTCCTTACGAAAGTTTTACAGGATTGTTGCCCGGCCAGAAGTTTTACGATCACGAGACAATGTTTGAAGAAATAAAAGGTTATTGCGATTTCGTGAAAAAGAACAACCTGTGGGACGAAGCCGCTGTTGTAGCCAATTTCAATGCCATACTTAATCACTATTTAGGAGAGCCTCCCACAACAGTTGTCGTGAACGGAAAGTCGCTGAGCCCGATGCAATACATGACCGATGTGCTCAAATTCAAACCCGACGATTATTGCGATGTGCTCAGCTACATGCAACAGCCCTACTGGAAACAGGTTGAATATGAAGTACCCGACAACTGGTGGCATAACAAGGATTATTACAATGTGCCGCTTAACGATTATATGGCTGTGATTAAGAATTCATTGAAAAAGGGTTACACAGTAGCAATAGGCGGCGATGTTTCGGAAGCTGGTTTCCTTGCCCGCGAAGCCAACGCTGCCGTTATTCCCTCGTTCGACATTCCCTCGTCAGCGATTGACGAAAACGCACGACAGTTCAGGTTTAGCAACGAAACCACCACCGACGATCATGGTATGCATATAGTTGGCTATCTTGAAAAAGAAGGAGTGACGTGGTTCCTGGTTAAGGACTCGGGCGCCGGCAGCCGCACCGGGGGAAAGGAAAAGAACCCGAATTTCGGCTATTATTTCTTTCACGAGGATTATGTAAAGCTCAAAATGATGGACATCATGGTGCATAAGGATATGATGAAGGAGTTGCTGCCAAAATTCAATAAATAATTTCTACCAACCATTGGTGCCCGAAACTCCCGGCACCTGGACTATTGTCTGGTGTCGGCAGAATCAGGGAATTTTCAACACTTGCCGATTAATTCTTCATCCGGATGCAACACATTTCGCACCGTATCGAACACCATACCGAGCCCCGGGAAGGTTACATCAGGAAACTGATTGCTGAAGGCGAGCACCAGCGGCTTGACTTTAAATTCGGGATTACCGACTCCAGAAAAATCGCACGTACACTTGCTGCATTTTCGAATACCGATGGTGGAAGGCTGCTTGTAGGTGTGAAGGATAACGGCGCCATTGCAGGTGTAAGGTCAGAAGAAGAGTTTTACATGGTGCAAGCCGCATCCGATTTATATACACGACCAGTAGTTCCTTTTCAGGTGAAAGAATGGAGTGTTGAAAAAAAAACTGTCCTCGAAATTATTATCCTTCCTCAGCCAAAAATCCTCTGCAAGGCTCCCGGTAAAGACGGTGCACTACAAGTATTTATCCGCGTGAAGGCCGAAAACCTGCCTATGAACAGTGTTTGGCTTAAAGCTTGGCATATGAGGCATTCAGGCACCGGTGTTACGATACATTATTCGGAAAAGGAAAAATACTTGTTCAGCTACCTGGAAAACAACTCATTAATAACGCTCTCCAAATATTGTCGCCTGGCCGGCGTTCACCGGAAATCTGCTGAAAATATTCTGGCAGCTTTCTTAGCCTTGGGGATGATTGAAATGGTTTTCAGCGAAACCGGCAATCTTTATAAACTTTCCGATCAATACCTTACAATCTCGCCCGAACAAAGAGAAGACAGCATGATCCGCTTGCTGGCATGGCAAAGTAACAAACTGAATATTTTATAGTTAGTATCATGAAAAATAATCACTCAATCATTAGTAGTTTCCTGAACGCATGGCATGGAATGATGCGAGTACTGCCCCGGCAACGCAACTTTATGATCGAAATCTCAATAACGCTCATGGTGGTTGCTGCCGGGTTTTTACTTCGTATTGATGCTGTTGCATGGTGTATTATCTTGATATGCATAGGTGTGGTTATTGCATTCGAAGCCATAAACACTGCCCTCGAACATCTGGCCGATGCTGTGAATCCTGAAACACATCCGCTGGTTGGCAAAGCAAAAGACGTGGCTGCGGCAGCAGTTTTAATCGCTTCGATTGTTGCCGGAATCGTTGGCATCATTATCTTTGCTCCCCGAATTATTGCCATACTTTTATAGGCAAACAATTGCACTCAAATATCAGTTTATGAAATTAATTGCCGACGGAGGCTCTACCAAAACCGACTGGCGCTTATTGCACGAAGGAAGAGAATTCAAACAACTCCAATCAACAGGCTTCAATCCATACCTTGTCACATCAGAACAAATTGAAGAAATCCTGTGGAAAGAGCTACAACCATTTATTGACAATAAAGCTGTTACCGAGGTATATTATTATGGTGCAGGTTGTTCAACGCCTTCAAAAAATATGGTGATTGAAAGAGCCTTCGAGAATGTTTTTCCGCAAGCCAGTTTCTTTATTGACCATGACCTTTTGGGTGCTGCCCGTTCGGTGTGCGGAAGCAGCGAAGGAATTGCATGCATACTTGGAACCGGCTCAAACTCATGCTATTATGATGGGAAAACAGTAGTTGACCACATTTTTTCATTGGGTTACTTTTTTGGTGACGAAGGCAGCGGGGCTTACATGGGAAAACAATTACTCTCGGCATACCTACACAATGAACTTCCTGCCGAACTCGCTTCGGCTTTCAGGTCGGAGCACATGCTCAGCAACGAAAACATTCTCGATGCAGTTTATAATAAACCGGCGCCAAGCAGGTTCCTGGCCTCATTCAGCAAATTTATCAGCGATAATCGCGAACACCCTTATATTAATAACCTCATTCACGAAAACTTCAGAAGTTTCTACAAATACCAGGTCATTTGCTATCCCAGGCATAAAGAGATTCCTGTAAGTTTCGTTGGTTCGGTGGCCTATCATTACCAGGATATTTTGATTGAAACGGGCAAAGAGTTTGAAATTACAGCCGGAAAAATAATACAGGCACCTATTGACGGTTTGGTTGAATTTCACCGTTAGCACTCCTGTAATTGATATCAGGGAAATACCTCGTAAGGAACTTGAAGCCAGGCACTAAGGGAGCGGTTTACTGTGCAGGGCGGCTCTTTATTCAGGACTTTTCTTCTGCCCGGAAGGTTTAAAAACCATTGAAACTGAATTTATACAATACCTCACACCCGTTGGCTTTGGGCCATCGTCAAACACATGCCCCAGGTGGCCGCCACATTGTGCGCACATTACTTCTGTACGAACCATCCCGTAGCTTAAATCCCTCTTAAACAACATATTCAACGAATCAGCAGGTTCAAAAAAAGCCGGCCAGCCACATCCCGAATTATATTTTGCCGACGAATGAAACAACAAAGCACCACATGCGGCACAAGAATAGTCGCCTTCCTCAAAAAAATCATCAAACTCCCCGGTAAAAGGCCTTTCGGTGCCTTTCTGACGTAATACGTTGTACTGCAATGGAGTAAGCTCCTTTTTCCACTGTTCTTCCGTTTTATTCACTGCCATTTTTTGCGGATTTATGCTGCTTTCGTGCCTGCCTGCATTTTGGCTGCAAGCTGAAAAAGCAATAAGGTTTATTATGAGTTGAATGATGATTCCTGACCTCAGAAACATGCATCTCTTCACTCCTGATCCCCGTTTTGTTTTCATTTTCAAATAACAGGTGTTTGACAATTTTGTTTAGAGCATTGGATTAAGATGCGACAGAGTATTATCCTATCTTTGATCATCAATACTCTGTGTTATGGACACTTTCCTTATAGTTTTGGCAGTTATCCTGCTAATTGTCGGCATTGCCGGTTGTATCCTTCCCTTTTTGCCCGGGCCACCACTGGCATATGGCAGCCTGCTGTTACTGCAATTTACCTCAAAAAAACCTTTTAGCGAAGAATTCCTTGTTATTTGGGCTGTTGTTACACTGGCAGTGGTGCTTGCCGATTACTATATACCAATATGGGGCACAAAGAAATTCGGGGGGACAAAAGCCGGAGTTTGGGGAGCAACCATTGGCCTGGTTATCGGTATCTTTTTCTTTCCTCCTTTCGGAATTATTATCGGGCCATTTATCGGAGCTTTGGTAGGCGAACTGATAAAGAACAGTAATGATACTAATAAAGCATTCCGCTCGGCATTCGGGTCATTCATCGGCTTCATTGCCGGAACGGTGATGAAACTTGGTGTCAGCATTGTCATGGGTTTCTATTTCATCAGGGCTGCCTGGTAAAAAGCTGACAGGTTTTTCAGTAAAAATATTTCCCGGATAAACCACATCGGTAAGGTATAAGCCCTTGGCAGGCACCGAATAGCCCGCTTTACTCCGGTTACGGCTTTCGATGATCTTTCTGAAATCTTCAATTGATGTCTTGTGCCGGCCAATATCGAGCATTGTACCTACAATGGCCCTTACCATGTTTCTTAAAAACCTGTCGGCACGTATAGTAAAAATCAGCTGATCGTTGGTTTTTGTCCAAATCGCTTCGGTTATTTTGCAGTTGAAGGTTTTAACCTGGGTATTGGTTTTGCTGAAACATTCAAAGTCAGTATATTCCATCATTATAATTGCGGCCCTGTTCATCGTTTCTACATCAATATTTCCGTGAACGCGCCAGGCTTTATCGGCCATGAACGGGTCCTTTTCGGTAAGAATATAATAGCTGTATTGCCTGCTGAGTGCGCTGAACCGTGCATGGGCTTCAGGAATTACCGGAAAAATTTGCTGAACGGCTATTGAAGAAGGCAGGTAACTGTTGATACGATAAACCATTTTTAAAAGCTCTTTCGAGGTGAAAGCTTTAAAATGATCAAAATGAGCATAGAAAACCCGGGCATGAACACCCGTGTCAGTCCTGCCACAACCGGTAACACGGCTCTCCAAACCGGCAATGAACAAAAGCGCATTTTCAATTTCCTGTTGAACGGTTGCGGCATTTTCCTGCTTCTGCCAGCCGCAAAAATCGGTGCCATCGTACGAAAGCCTGATAAAATACCTGTACTGGGGAGATGGCGCAATCACTTTTCTATAATATTAGCGAGCGTAAAAATACCATTTTCACCTGAGGAATTTTACAGGAGGCGATTTATTGACGTTAGTAAAACCGGAGGAACAATTCTGATAAATATAAGCATTCCGAGGCTGATACAATTCTTGTTTTTAGACTCAATATAAATTATAGTTTTTGCTATAATATTTGTTCTATTGTTATTTTAGTAACAACTGAAATGCCTAATTTTGTAATCATTACAACGCATACTTGTTTAATCAATCATAACCAGAAAATTAAAAATCCAGGAGGTCTGCATGACAAACACTGAGAATTTCGTTCATGAACTTGCCGAAAAACATGGCCGTACGCGCAATGCCCTGATGCCCATACTGCAGGGAGTTGTCGCCCGCGAAAAATACCTGTCGGAGGAAGCTATGATAGCCGTTGCCCGCGAACTTGACATTTCGGCAGCCGACGTTTATGGAACAGCAACATTTTATACATTTCTTGACACAGTGCCACGCGGCAGAAACGTGGTTCGGGTTTGTAAAACCATATCCTGCCATATGCACAACAAGGATGAAATTATCCGTGCGCTCGAAGAACAACTGAAATGCAAAGTCGGCGAAACCACCTCGGATAAAAAATTCACCCTGCTTACTGCCAACTGCCTTGGCTGGTGCCACAAAGGCCCGGTGATGCTTGTTAACGACGATGTTTATCCGGAACTTACGCCTCAAAAGGCTATTGAAATCATCCAGGAGTACAACAGGAAATCAAACTAAATCAGCACCACGAATAACATTTAAGACAATGGAACAAAAGCAATTAAAAAGAGTTGACCTGATTTTTGAGTGGGACGAAAAAAACACTCCCATCCAGGTTCTTGATAAAACCCTACAAAAAACTCCCGATGCCATTATTCTTGAGATGATTGATTCGGGGCTGAAAGGCCGCGGCGGTGCTGGTTTCCCCACTGGTTTAAAGTGGAAATTTACCCGCAACGAAGACTCGGAAGTGAAATATGTTATCTGTAATGCCGACGAAGGCGAACCAGGCACATTCAAGGACCGTGAAATCCTTGACAGAGTTCCTGAGAAGATTTTTACGGGAATGGCAATCTGCGCCTATGTCATCGGGGCAAAAGAAGGATACATTTACCTGCGCGCCGAATACAACTTCCTCCTCAAATCGCTGCAGCAGAAACTTGACAAATTCAACCAGCAACTCAAGGAACGGCAGATCGATTTCTCGATTTACCTTCGTTCTGGCAGCGGCGCCTATGTATGCGGCGAAGAAAGCGCACTTTTCGAAAGCATGGAAGGCAAACGCGGCGAACCCCGCAACAAACCTCCCTATCCTACTGTAGCCGGATACAACAGCAAGCCAACCGTAATCAATAATGTTGAAACGCTTGTTTATACCTGCGAAATTTGCCGCATGGGTGCTGAAAAGTTCAAAGCCCTGGGCACAAGCGATTCGCGCGGATCAAAAGTATTCTCTGTTTCGGGCGATACAACAAAACCAGGAATCTATGAACTGGAACTCGGCATGCCGCTCAAAGACTTTATTGACGAATTCGGCGACGACGATGCCAAGGCAGTGCAGGTTGGCGGCGCTTCGGGACATTGCGTTCCCCGCAAAAAATTCAACGACACCATCATCGGTTTCGAAGGAATACCTACCGGCGGTTCAATGATGATCTTCAATTCGAGTCGCTCAATGTACAATGTGCTTCACGATTACCTCGAATTCTTCACCGAAGAATCGTGTGGGCAATGCACCCCTTGCAGGGTCGGCTGCCAGCAATTGCTTAAAGGTATTGAAGCAGTAAAGAAAGGCGAACGCCCGCCCACCTACCTCGAAGACCTGAAGAAACTCACTCTTACTATGAAGATCGCCGCTAAATGCGGACTCGGCCAATCAGTTGCCAACCCTTTCATCTCAATTGTTGACAACTTCAAGGAAGAGATCATTTACTAATCATTCACATCAAACGAAAAGGAGAAATTACCATGAGTAAATATATGGTCAACCTCAAAATAAATAATATTCCGATAGCCGTAGAAGAGGGAACAACCATTCTTGACGCGGCAAAAAGGCTCAATTTTCACATCCCGACACTATGCAATCACCCCGATTTAAGTGTTGCCGGAAACTGCCGCGTATGTGTAGTCGAAGTGAAAGGCGCAAGGCTGCTGGCAGCTTCGTGTGCCACACCGGTTTCGGAAGGCATGGAAGTTTTTACCAATAGTGAAAAAGTACGCATCGCCCGCAAGCATGTAGTTGAATTGCTATTATCGGAACATAATGCCGATTGCACGAAATGCTTCAAAAATGGCCATTGTGAACTGCAGGAACTCGCATCGGAATATCGCTATGGCGATCATATCTTCATCGACCTGGTGCCATTCAAGCATAAATACCTCGATATTTCATCGCCTTCCATCACCAAGGATACAAGCAAATGCATCCGCTGCCAGCGCTGTGTGCGCACATGTGCCGAATTGCAGGCCGTAAGTGCACTTGCTGTTGTCCACAAAGGCAATCATCAGACAATCAGCACCTTCATGGACAAACCAATGAACGATGTTGTTTGCACAAACTGTGGTCAGTGTATCAACCGCTGCCCAACCGGAGCCTTGTACGAACGCAACTATATCGAAGATGTATGGAATGCCATATACAATCCCAATAAATTCGTTGTTGTGCAAACAGCCCCTGCAACACGTGTTGCCGTTGGTGAAGACCTTGGATTGGAACCCGGGCATCGTGTGACCGGTAAAATGGTTGCCGCACTTAAAAAGATGGGATTCAACAAAGTACTCGACACCGATTTCACTGCCGACCTCACCATCATGGAAGAAGGCACCGAACTGCTTACCCGCCTTAAGAAAGCGCTTGTTGACAAAGATGAAACCGTGAAACTCCCCATGATGACCTCATGTTCGCCGGGATGGATCAAATTCCAGGAACACATGTTCCCCGATCTGCTGCCTAACCTGTCAACCTGCAAATCACCACAGCAAATGTTCGGTTCACTGGCAAAAACGTATTATGCCGATAAAATCAACATCAAGGCCGAAAACATGATTGTTGTGTCCATAATGCCCTGCACCGCCAAGAAGTTTGAGTGCAACAGGCCTGAAATGCGCGACAGCGGCTTCAAAGATGTAGATTACGTGCTCACCACCCGCGAACTTGCCATGATGATTAAGCAAGCCGGTATTGAATTCGACAAACTCGAAGATCAGCATTACGACAGCATACTTGGCGAATCAACCGGCGCAGCGGTAATATTCGGCGCAACCGGCGGAGTGATGGAAGCTGCTCTTCGTACTGCCTATGAAATTGTGACCGGCAAAGAAGTTCCCTTCGCTAATCTTGAGATCAAACCTGTAAGAGGTATGGATGGAGTGAAAGAAGCTTCGATAAAAATAAAAGGTGCAAAACCTGAGTGGAGTTTCCTCGAAGGCGTTGAGATGAATGTTGCAGTGGCACATGGACTTACAAATGCCAAGATACTGATGGAAGCAGTTGAAAGCGGCAAAACAAATTATCATTTCATCGAAATCATGGGATGCCCCGGTGGATGCATCGGCGGAGGCGGACAGCCTATACCAACCTCTCCCGAGATCAGGCGTAAACGAGCCGAAGCCATCTATGAAGAAGATGCCGGAATGCCCATACGCAAATCGCACGAAAACCCGGAAGTGGTCGAAGTATATAAAGACTACCTCGGACATCCCTGTGGACATCAGTCGCACGAACTATTGCATACACATTATGTTGAAAGGAAGAGGTATTAATCTTTACATCAAACCGAACGAAAAGGCTGCCACTTGGCGGCCTTTTCATTTATTTGAGAATATAACAGTGCTTCGGAAGTCCTTTATTTAGAATAGTTATAAATTTTATTGTGAATCGATTAACATTGTGAATTTTTTCACAGTAAGTTTGTGTATCACTTTCTTTAACTGTAATTTTGCATCCGAAAAAGAGATACACTCATATCAGGATAACAGTCTGCATTTCAATAACTTGAACCATTAATCAGGAATTAAGAACAACTCAGAATGAAGCTTAGCAAGGTAGCAGAAATACTTAATGCATCTGTAGTATGCGGAAAGGAGAATTTGTCGCGCGAGGTTACTCATGCATTTGCTTCTGACCTTATGAGCGATGTCCTTACTATCGACAGCCGCAACCTGCTGCTGCTTACCGGGCTTACCAATGTTCAAACTATACGCACCTCCGAAATGGCCGACATTCAGAACATAGTAATTGTAAGGAATAAAAAAGTGACTCCCGAAATGCTTGAAATAGCGAAAGAGAATGACATTGTAATACTTGAATGTAATTATTCATTATTCAGGGCTTGCGGCAAACTGTTTACAGCGGGACTGGAACCTGTCTATTAATAAACTAAGTGATGCTTTTCGAATATTCCATAAAAGGCGGAGACTTCAGCACGGCCGGACAGGCATCGAGCAGGTTTAAAAAAGTGCTACAGCAGCTAAATGTCCCGCCTCAAACGATAAAGCGAATTGTAATCGCACTTTACGAAGCCGAAGTAAATATTGTCGCTCATGCTTTCGAAGGAACCATAAACATTGAAGTACAACCCGGTTACGTAGTTATGACACTCACTGATAAAGGTCCCGGCATACCTGATATCGAGAAAGCTATGGAAGTAGGTTATTCAACTGCATCACCAAAAGTTCGCGAAATGGGTTTTGGAGCAGGGATGGGTTTATCAAATATTAAAAACAACGCCGACATCCTGGAGATACAAAGTAAAATAAACCAAGGAACAACGCTGAAAATCACAGTTAACCTGAATCAGGAGAACGTAATTAAGGAATAGCCTTATGGCAGTAAAACACTTTCATCATGCACTGAAAATACGTACCGAAACCTGTTTCGGCTGTACGCATTGTATGAAAGTATGCCCTACCGAAGCAATCAGGATAAGAAATGGCAAAGCCATAATTCAGGAAAACCGTTGCGTTGATTGTGGTGAATGCTTTAAGGCATGCCCGGTGAAGGCAATATATATCGATCAGGATGATTTTGAAAGAATCAAAGCCTTTGACTACCGTATCGCCCTGTTACCTGCCGTATTCACCGGCCAATTCTCACGCAGGTATAACAGAGAGCAGATTTATTCTGCCATCGAAGCAACCGGTTTCACACACATCTGTGAGGTTGAACAAAGCAGTGAACTCCTTGCAGAACAAATAAACAAGTATGCTGAAAGCAATCCTGCAAAAAAACCGTTGATATCCTCGTTCTGCCCGGCAATTATCAGGCTCATACAAGTGAGGTTTCCATCGCTGGTCAACAACATTATGCTGCTGAAACCGCCACTTGACATAACAGCTCTCTATTGCCGTAAGAAATTCACTGACGAAGGCGTGAATCCTGCAAAAATCGGCGTATTTTATATAACACCGTGCGCCGCTAAAATTGCTGCAGTTAAAAGCCCTGTTGGTGAAGACTACTCGATGATTACAGGCGTGATAAATATGGACTTCCTGTATAACCGGGTTTACCACCATCTGAAAAATGATCACCCTACCGAAACGAAAACTGCCGGTGAACGTCCTCTTACACCCGCATCAACCCGATGGACCCTAACACATGGGGAATCGGATCATTTTAATGGACGTAGTTTTGCTGTTGACGAAATTCACAATGTGATTGATTTCCTCGAGAAAGTTGAAAATGATGAAATCAGGAATGTAGATTTTCTCGAGTTGCGGGCCTGCGATGAGAGCTGCGCCGGCGGTGCTCTTACTTCGGCAAACCGGTTCCTGATTGTTGAAAGGCTCCGAAACACAAAACCTGCTGATATCAAGATAGTTGAGCCATCGAAAAAAACGATAGATGATTATCGAAGTTATCTCGAAACGAGACTGGCTATACAGGAAATAAAACCGCGCCCTATCATGAAGCTGGATGATGATATGGAAGAGGCCATGAAGAAAATGGATAAGGTTAAAGAGCTCATGAATATATTGCCGGGCACTGATTGCGCGGTTTGCGGGGCGCCAACATGCCAGTCGTTTGCCAAGGATATCGTACAGGGCGATGCTGATATCCGGCAATGCATATTCATCCAGAAAAGCCGTGAAAATACCGGCGAACTTGCACTACCCGATTCTTTAAAACTCATGAAAGAGATTTGGGGAAATGAAAAATTCTAAATCAAAACGAAATGCAGATATCTGAAATCATACAAGCACTTGGTTTAAAAGCCTTTACTGAATCAGCCGGCCTCAGCCGCAATGCGACAGGAGGTTATACCTGCGATTTGCTGAGCGATGTAATGGGGCATTCACAATCCGGGCAAATATGGATAACCCTTCAGACACACAAAAACGTGATGGCAGTAGCCTCTCTCCGCGACCTTGCAGGTGTAATTCTTGTAAACGGCTTAATGCCTAATGCTGATATGCTTGCCCAGGCCATCGAGGAAGGAATTCCAGTGCTTGGAACAGATGAAAATGCATTCGATATCTCAGGAAAATTGTTTATATTGCTGGGGAAATAAAAATGCAGATTTACAGGGCTGATCTTCATATCCACACTGTGCTTTCGCCATGCGGAAACCTTGAAATGAGCCCGGTAAACATTGTTAAAAGAGCTAAAGAAAAAGAACTTGATATCATTGGAATTACCGACCACAACTCAACACTGCATTGTGAACTGACTGCAAAACTGGCTTCAGCCCTCGGAATTAAGGTAATGATGGGCGCTGAAGTCACAACAAAAGAAGAAATTCATTGCCTAACGTTCTTTGAAACTACCAAGACACTGAAACTTTTTCAGCAATACCTCGAAAAGCACCTGCCTCATATACCAAATGACGTTAATAAATTTGGATACCAGGTAGTTGTGAATGAAAAAGAGGAAATCCTGGAGAGTATTGACTGGCTGTTGATTTCAGCAATCGATCAGTCGATTGACGAAGTAGAAGATTTTGTTCACAAACTGGGGGGATTGTTCATCCCTGCACACATCGACAAACCCTGCAACAGCCTTATCAGCCAGTTGGGTTTTATTCCACCGGCAATAATTGTTGATGGTTTTGAGCTATCAAAGCATGCCAAACCACAGGATGTGTTGCCATTATTAAACCGGCACGATACCATACCCCTGCTTCGAAACAGCGATGCCCATCAGCTTGATCAAATTGCTGAAGCAACCACCTGTTTCGAAATGTGCGAACTTACATTCAGCGAAATCAGGCAGGCATTGAAAGGTAAGGACAACCGCAGAACTTTTACGGCATGAAAGACCTTTCGCTCCACATCCTCGATATTATGCAAAACTCGCTGGCAGCCGGTGCGAAACTAATTGATGTTGAAATCGCCGAAAATAAAACGGAAAATATCTACACCATCTGCATCAACGATAACGGCAAAGGAATGAGTGCGCATATGCTCAGTAAGGTCACCGATCCGTTTTTCACCACACGGACAACCCGGAAGGTAGGGCTCGGAATCCCCTTGCTGAAAGAAAATGCAGAACGTACAGGAGGTAAATTTGAAATTTCATCTCTCCAGGGTGAAGGAACCGTGATCAAAGCCACCTTCGTGATGAACCATTTCGACCGGCAACCGCTTGGCGATATCGCCGGTGTAATCGTGCTCACTGCTGCTTCCAATCCGGCCGTAAGGATAAAATATGTGCACAGCACCTGTTCCGGCAGTTATACCTTTGATACTTCGGAAATCATGGGAGTGCTTGGTAATACGCCTGTTAACAATGCCGAGATTATCAGTTTCCTGAAGGAGATGATCAACGATAATCTTGAAAACATAAATTACACAACCGGGTAAAACACCCTTTGATAAGAACAAAATTACTGTACATAAATCACCAACAAGTTATTTAACATGACAAAGATCAAATCATTAAACGATCTGAGGGCAATTAAAGCCAGCGTTGAGGCTAAAATGAACCTCAGAGAACGAAGCGACGCCCCTGAAAAACTGGTTCAGGTAAAAGTAGCTATGGCCACATGCGGAATTGCTTCGGGAGCAAAAGCCATCATGGATTTCATGGTGAACGAACTTGACAAGCGGCAGATTCCGGCGGTTGTCAGTCAAACCGGCTGTATGGGTTACTGCTTTGCTGAACCGACCATTGAAGTGACTGTTCCCGGTAAAGAACCGATTGTTTTCGGCTATGTGAACGAGAAAAAAGCCGATCAGATCATCGAAAAATACATCAAGAACGGCGAACTGGTCGAAGGAATCATTCCTGTGAATTACGAAAGCATTGAAAGTAAGTAAACCCAAGGAGGAATAAATATGGCGACATTTAAAATGCATTTGCTTGTCTGCGGCGGAACAGGATGCAGGGCTTCGGAAAGCGAGAACCTGTTTCACAACCTGCGAACAGGAATCATTCAAAAAGGGCTCGAAAACGACGTTCAGGTTTTAACAACCGGTTGCTTCGGTTTCTGCGAAAAAGGGCCGATTGTTAAGGTACTGCCTGACAATACTTTCTACACAATGGTGAAGCCCGAAGATGCCGGCGAAATCATCGAGGAACATATCATAAAAGGACGCAAAGTTCAAAGGCTGCTCTATGTAAATCCGCTAACTTCCGAAAAAGTTGAGGATTCAAAACATATGGGCTTCTACCGCAAGCAATTGCGTATAGCACTTCGCAATTGCGGTTTTATTGATCCTGAAAATATTGATGAATATATTGCCCGCGATGGTTATGCAGCGCTGGGTACCTGCCTCACCGAGATGACTCCCGAGCAGGTGATAGAGCTCATGAAAAAGAGCGGTTTGCGCGGTCGCGGTGGCGGAGGTTTCCCTACAGGTTTGAAATGGGAAATCACACGTGCTTCAAAAGCTGACCAAAAATATGTGGTTTGCAATGCCGACGAAGGCGACCCCGGAGCATTCATGGACCGCTCCATCCTCGAAGGCGATCCGCATTCGGTGATTGAGGCTATGGCCATTTGCGGCTATTGCATTGAAGCTACCAAAGGTCTTGTATATATCCGCGCCGAATATCCCCTGGCTATCGAACGACTGAAAATCGCAATCAAACAAGCCCGTGAATATGGCCTTCTTGGCAAGGACATTCTTGGAACCGGATTTGATTTTGATATCGAACTGCGTTATGGCGCCGGTGCTTTTGTATGCGGTGAAGAAACGGCCCTGATCCATTCAATGGAAGGTTTTCGCGGCGAACCAACTGTAAAACCTCCGTTCCCATCGGTTTCGGGCTACAACGGAAAGCCGACTAACGTCAATAATGTTGAAACATTTGCCAACGTGCCGGTAATCATCAATCGCGGCGCTGAATGGTTCGCAAGTATTGGTACCGAAAAATCGAAAGGCACTAAAGTATTTGCCCTTGCAGGCAAAATCAACAATGTCGGCCTGATTGAGGTTCCGATGGGCATCACGCTCCGTGAAGTAATTTACGAAATCGGAGGCGGCATTAAAGAAGGCAAAAAATTTAAAGCTGTTCAAACCGGCGGCCCTTCGGGGGGATGCCTCACTGAAAAACACCTAGACACTCCTATCGATTATGATAACCTGATTGCAGCCGGCTCAATGATGGGCTCAGGCGGTATGATTGTAATGGATGAGGATGACTGTATGGTCTCAATTGCCAAATTTTATCTTGATTTCACCGTTGAGGAATCATGCGGAAAATGTGCACCCTGTCGCATCGGCAACAAGCGCCTCAACGAAATTCTGGAAAAAATCTGCAAAGGTGAGGGCTCAATGGAAGATATCGCGCTGTTGCGAAATCTTAGCAACGTTGTGAAAGACACGTCATTATGCGGTTTGGGCCAAACTTCGCCAAATCCCGTACTATCGACACTCGACAATTTTTACGACGAGTATCTTGCTCATGTAAACGAAAGGAAATGTCCCAGCGGACAATGCAAAGCCCTGCTTCAATACTGGATTGAACCCGAAAACTGCGTGGGTTGTACTGCCTGCGCGCGCAATTGCCCTGTAAACGCCATCGCCGGAGAGCGCAAAGGTGTTCATATCATTGACCAGGCTACCTGCATAAAATGCGGAGCCTGTATGGAAAAATGCAAGTTCAATGCAGTATTTATCAAATAATTTGAGGGAGACAGAATCATGGAAATGATAAATTTAACAATAGACAATAAGAAAATTCAGGTTGAAAAAGGCACCAGCCTTCTGGATGCTGCTAAAACAGTGGGTATCAACATTCCCACCCTTTGTTACCTGCACCTTCACGACCTTGATATAACCAATAAACCCGCTGGCTGCCGCATTTGCGTTGTTGAAGTGAAAGGCCGCCGCAACCTCGCTCCTGCCTGTGTTACAGAATGTACCGAAGGTATGGAAGTGAATACACACAACATCCGAGTCCTCAACGCACGTAAAACTGTGATGGAACTCATACTGAGCGACCACCCAACGGATTGCCTTGTCTGCGCAAAAAGCGGTAACTGCGAACTGCAGTCGCTGGCACACGAACTGGGAATCCGCAAACTTCATTACCAGGGCGAGCAATCGCATTATCGCGAAGACACATCACCGGCTATTATCCGCGATGTTGACAAGTGTATTATGTGCCGCCGCTGCGAAATGATGTGCAACGATGTTCAAACCGTTGGCGTACTCTCGGCTGTGAACCGCGGATTTATGTCGGTTGTTGCACCTGCTTTCGAGATGAACCTCGACCACAGTGTTTGTACCTATTGCGGACAATGCGTGGCTGTTTGTCCTACCGGCGCTCTTACCGAAGTTGACCACACCAACAGCGTGATAAGAGCTTTGGCCGATCCTTCGAAAACCGTTATCGTACAAACGGCTCCTGCTGTTCGCGCAGCATTGGGCGAAGAATTTGGCATGGAACCAGGCACCCTTGTAACCGGAAAACTGGTTGCCGCATTGCGCAGACTCGGTTTTGATTATGTTTTTGACACCGACTTTGCTGCCGACCTTACCATTATGGAAGAAGGCACCGAACTGCTCGACCGCCTCAACCGGCACCTGAGTGGCGATAAAGACGTTAAGCTCCCTATACTCACCTCGTGCTGCCCGGGCTGGGTGAACTTCTTCGAACACCAGTTCCCCGAGATGCGCGACATACCCTCAACCGCCCGCTCGCCACAGCAAATGTTCGGTTCAATAGCCAAGACCTATTTTGCTGATAAACTTGGCATCAAACGCGAAAACATGGTGGTTGTATCCATAATGCCCTGCCTTGCAAAGAAATATGAATGTGCCCGCGACGAATTTAAAGTTGACGGCAATCCTGATGTTGACTTTGCAGTATCAACCCGCGAACTGGCAAACCTGATAAAGCAATCCAATATAGATTTTAATTCGCTTGATGATGATGATTTTGACCGTCCTTTAGGAGAATCAACCGGAGCAGGAGTAATTTTCGGGGTAACCGGTGGTGTAATTGAAGCAGCAACCCGCACAGCATACGAAGTTTTCACCGGTAAAAAGCTTGAGAAGGTTGAATTTCAGCAACTTCGTGGTATGGAATGGGTACGAAGCGCTACCGTTGACTTCGACGGATTGCCAATTAAGATAGGCATCGCCCATGGTCTTGGAAATGCCCGCAAGCTGTTGGAAGATGTTCGCGACGGTAAAGCCGATTTTCATGCCATTGAAATTATGGCCTGCCCGGGCGGATGTATTGGCGGCGGCGGACAACCGCTTCATCATGGCGATTCAAGCATTCTCAAAGCCCGTACGGCAGCTATTTATCGTGAGGACGAAAGCAAAGTGATCAGGAAATCACATGAGAATCCATTCATCATTCAACTGTACGAAGAATTCCTTGGCAAACCATGCAGCCATAAATCGCACCAGTTGTTGCACACCCATTATTTCGACAAGAGCAAAGCTGTTGAAATTGAATAACTGGAAACATCTGAAGTTAAAAAAATAAAAAAGAGAAACTATGGCAAGCATCAATATAAAACTCAACGATCAGAAGATTGCCCAGTTGCAGGCAATATGCAAGGAATTCAACAACGACAAGGGAGAACTGATCAACGTGTTACACAAGGCACAGCATCTCTTTGGTTATTTACCTGCCGAAGTGCAGGAAGTAATTGCCAAGGAACTGAACACCTCGGTAGCCCACGTTTATGGAGTTGTTTCATTTTATTCATTCTTTACAATGACTCCCAAAGGCGAGTACCCGATTAGCATTTGTATGGGGACAGCCTGCTATGTTCGAGGCGCCGAGAAGGTACTGGATGAATTCAAACGAATACTCAAAGTTAAGGTAGGCGAAACCACCGGCGACGGCAAATTTTCACTAAGTTGTTTGCGGTGTGTCGGCGCCTGCGGCCTTGCTCCTGTTGTTATGGTTGGCGAGAAGGTTTACGGTCGTGTTGCTCCCGACGGCGTTAAGGATATCCTTGACGAATATTTAAAGCAGTAGAGATTCACACTTTACCTGATTTCCCGGATCAAAAATGAATACTGCTCCTGAGGGGGCAGTATTTTTTTATTTTTGTTACCAATATCGGCTGGGAACCAAAGTTCTATGGAACTAAGATTTTTTTATCGTCAGATAGATGCTTTGCTTATATTTGCTCATTATCATGTAAAATTCCCTGTTATGTTACCGAATGGCACAGACCACAGAGATCAAATTAATGATTTTCAAAAACTTGCAGATGAGAATGCTCGTTTAAAGGCTGAAATTGAGAAGCTTCAGCATATTGAGTCGCTTTCAAAAGAGGTTCAGGATGTTCATGCGATGGCTGAAAAAGCCAACCGAATCAAGAGCGATTTTCTCTCAATGATGAGCCATGAGATTCGCACTCCAATGAACGGTATCGTTGGTATGACCAGTTTGTTGCTCGATACCAAAGTATCACCGGAACAGCGCAATTATCTCGAAACACTCAGGGTAAGTGCCGACAATCTGATGGGCATTATCAACGATATTCTCGATTTCTCCAAGATTGAATCAGACAAAATGGTGCTGGAAAACAGCAACTTCGAACTTCGCCGCTGCATTGAAGAAGCGCTCGATGTTTATGCTCCCAGGGCTATTGAAAAAGGTGTTGACTTGCTCTACATGCTTCAGCCTGATGTTGCGCCATTTTTCTGGGGCGATATAAAGAGGCTCAAACAGGTACTCGGCAACCTGGTGAACAACGCCATCAAATTTACTGATGAAGGTGAAATCTTTATTTCAGTTGAAAAATCAAATGTTGAAGACGATTGCTGTGAAATTCTTTTTTCAGTAAAAGACAGTGGAATAGGCATTACGAAGGAAAAACTGGAAACTATTTTTGAAGCTTTTACCCAGGGCGAAGCCTTCGCCAATCGCAGGTACGGCGGTACGGGGCTTGGGCTCTCGATAGCAAAACACCTTGTCGGGCTGATGGGTGGACGGATGTGGGCCGAAAGCACACCCGGCAAGGGCTCAACATTCTATTTTACTGTAAAAATGAAGCCTGCCGAAACCGGCACAACAAAGCTTTATATCCGGGGACAGATTCCTGAACTCAAAAACAGCCGTGTGCTGGTTGTTGACAACGACCCCGCTTCCCGGCAAATATTCTCAGCTCAGTTCGATGCATGGGGAATGAAAGCCTTTACGGCTACCACCGGCAAAGAAGCGCTACGCATTATTGATGATCAGGACAGCTACTTCGATCTGGGCATTATTGACCTTCACCTGCCTGAAATGTCGGGAGTTGAACTTGCCAAGAGCGTGCGCGATATTCCTTTCAAAGGCGATTTCCCATTCATCCTGCTTTCGTCGGTGGGCAAAGTCAGCGACCTGCCAGAAGGTCTATTTGATGCGCAGATGACCAAACCGGTTAAACTGGCTGAACTGTTTGAATACATCCTCAGTGTGATTTCAGAATCACGCGACCGGCGCAGAACCATTGCCGATCACAATTTCGATAAAAAACTCTCGGACAAACTTCCATTGAATATCCTGCTTGCCGAAGACAATCCGACGAACCAGGAGTTGGTCGTAACGCTCATGAAAAAAATGGGATATCAGATTGATGCAGTGGAGAACGGCCGTAAAGTACTTGAAGTCATGGAACATAAAGCTTATGATATTGTTCTGATGGATGTACAGATGCCTGTGATGAACGGCACCGAAGCTACTGAAGCAATCATTGACAAATATCCCGAATCTGAAAGGCCATTCATTATTGCAATAACGGCAAACGCGATGCCCGGCGACCGGGAGCGGTTTATTGAATGCGGCATGGTTGATTACCTGTCGAAACCCATCCGCTTTAAAGATGTGCAGGATGTGCTTATCCGCTGGGGGCGCAAGCGCATGATGCTGCGAAAAGAGCAATCGGAGATTTAAATCCTTAATCTTTAAAGAGCTGCTCTCAGGGCAGCTCTTTTTTTGCAGATTGGCACAAGACACAGCTTTTAGTACAAAGAGAAATGATAGGGAGAAAAAAAATAGTCTGACTCGATGAATCAGACTATTCTGTTACCATTTTGTTACCAATTGCTCTGAAAGCCTTGATACACCGGGCACTTTGTAGCGGGGACGAGAGTTGAACTCGTGACCTCCGGGTTATGAATCCGACGCTCTAACCAACTGAGCTACCCCGCCATTATGTTTATTTCAATTTTCAACTCGTGTCCTTCTCAGACGGATATGAATCCGACGCT
>JAKLFM010000025.1 GCA_022711175.1 Bacteroidota bacterium
CCGCGGTAAAGGCTTTTAACATCGAACCAAGGATTGCTATACTCTCCTATTCAAACTTCGGTTCGGTTGAAGGAAATATCCCTATCAAGGTTCGCGAAACGGTGGCCAGGCTGCACCAAACCTGCCCCGACCTGGTGGTTGACGGTGATATGCAGGCCAATTTTGCCATTAACAATGATCTGCTTACCGAGCATTTCCCGTTCAGTAAACTGGCCGACGGCAAAGGGCCTGCCAATACGCTCATATTCCCTTACCTCACTGCAGGCAATATCGCTTATAAACTGATGCAGGAATTGGGAGGCGCTGAAGCTATCGGGCCAATACTCAATGGATTAAGCAAATCGGTTCACGTGTTGCAAATGGGATCATCAGTAAATGAAATCGTTAACATGACAGCCATCGCCGTGATCGATGCACAGTTGCACGAAACAGTCTTACCTGCCATGCCCGATTGTCCGGGAGTACCGGTTTAATTGTTTTTAAGCTTTGTGAGATTTGATTGATGGTGAAAACACCTGCGTTGAAACATTTTTACCGGTTTCATATGCATTTAATTGAATGTTTACTATCTTCGTACCCTCACTGTCAATATTAAAATTCATCCAGTAATGAAAAAAATAACTGTAATCGGAGCCGGAAATGTAGGCGCCACCGTTGCCAATGTTATAGCTCATAAAGATCTTGCAAGAGAAGTTGTGCTGGTTGATATCAAGGAAGGCATAGCCGAAGGCAAAGCGCTTGATATCTGGCAAACCTCCTCCATCAATAACTTTAATACGCGTGTTGTCGGGGTTACCAACGACTACCTGAAGACAAAAGGTTCAAGTATTGTGGTCATCACATCAGGGCTGCCGCGCAAACCCGGCATGAGCCGCGACGACCTCATAAAAACCAACGCGCTCATTGTGAAGGATGTTACCGAGAAAGTCATCAGGTATTCACCCGAAGCCATTATCATCATCGTATCGAATCCGCTTGATGTGATGACCTATTGCGCATATCGGGCTGCGCTCAAGGATGAACGTAAGGTTTTCGGTATGGCCGGCATTCTCGATATCGGGCGTTACAAAGCGTTTATTGCTGAAGCATTAAAAATTTCTCCTAAAGACATACATTCACTGCTCCTCGGCGGCCATGGCGACACCATGGTACCGCTGCCGCGTTATACTTCCATTGGCGGCATTCCGGTAACGGAACTGCTTAACAAGGAAGAAATTGATAAAATTGTAGAACGTACCCGCAAAGGTGGTGGTGAACTGGTAAACCTCATGGGCACTTCGGCCTGGTATGCTCCCGGCGCAGCAGCAGCACAAATGGTTGAAGCCATTGTTGACGACCAGCAGCGGATATTCCCTGTTTGTGCCAAACTCAACGGCGAATACGGGCATAAAGATGTGTTCCTGGGCGTTCCGGTTAAACTGGGAGCCAACGGCATCGAAGAAATCATTGAGTTAAAACTTACCAAAGAAGAGAAAAAAGCTTTCGACGAATCGGCAGCCTCAGTAAAATCGATGATGGATGTGCTCGACAGCATGAACATTTTTGACTGATCCCGTTTCGGGTTTCATTAACTTTAAGGCGCTCCAATGAGCGTCTTTTTTTTTATTTGTACGACATGAAAAAACTGGTTGTATTAACCGGCGCCGGAATCAGCGCCGAAAGCGGTTTAAAGACTTTTCGCGACAGCAACGGGCTTTGGGAAGAGCACCGTGTGGAAGATGTTGCCACTTACGAAGCCTGGGTGAGAAATCCGGCACTCGTGCTGGAGTTTTATAACCAGCGCCGTAAACAGCTTTATGAGGTTCAGCCAAATGCAGCGCACATTGCACTTGCAAAGCTCGAAGAAAAATTTGATGTGCAGGTAATAACCCAAAACGTTGATGACCTGCATGAACGTGGTGGCTCCTCGCAGGTGATGCACCTGCACGGAGAATTGAAAAAGGTGCGCTCTACTGCCGATCCGAATCTTGTATATACGCTCGACGGCTGGGAACTAAAATTGGGTGATAAATGCGAGAAAGGATCACAATTACGTCCGCACATCGTTTGGTTCGGCGAAGCGGTTCCGCTCATCGAGGAAGCAGCCGTACTTTCGTCGCAGGCTGATATCTTTATAGTTATCGGCACTTCGCTCAATGTTTATCCTGCAGCGGGATTGCTGAACTATGTCCCCGGGAATACGCCCAAATTTCTTGTTGACCCCAATGCATCACCCATGCCCTGGATACGAAACCTGACCATTGTAAAGGAAAAAGCCGGTAGCGGCGTACCAAAAATAGTCGATGAGTTGCTGCAGAAGGACTAAAAACGTTCAAGGTTGCTATTTCATTGATTCTATGTCACTTAAACCTTAAGGCTGATATTCTTACAAAATATTACTTTTGCAACCGCAAACCGGTTTTATGAAACAACTTCTCTTTCTTGCCTCTTTACTCCTGTTGTTCACATCCTGTAAAAAGGAGGAAGACTATGCCGCCAATGATAAAAAAGCGATCGAAAAGTACATCGCTGATCATGGGCTAACAGCACAGTCAACGGCTTCAGGATTATATTATGTAATAGAAACTCCCGGCAGCAGCAACCATCCCACCATTTCATCGAGCGTGGCAGTGCGATACACCGGCTACCTTACCAATGGCACACAGTTCGACAGCAGTAACGGCAAAACAGTTTCGTTCGCGCTTAGGGAGGTTATTCTGGGATGGCAGGAAGGCATTCCGCTTTTTGGAAAAGGTGGAAAAGGCAAGTTACTCATACCTTCTGACCTCGGTTATGGCGCTGATGCCGTGGGATCAATCCCTGCCCATTCGGTGCTCATTTTCGATATAGAACTTGTTGGTTTTACCCTCTGATTGTCAATATGTTGAATTACCACAGGAGTGAACCGCTTGATGCCGCGCAGGCTTTCCGCAAAGCTGCCGATTATTGTGCAGCCCAGGAACGTTGCCTTGATGAAATGCGCATCAAACTCAGGCAGTGGGGCGTAAGCGATACCCTAATTCAAACTACACTTGAAAAACTCACAAATGAAGGGTTTATTGATGAGCAACGATTTGCCACAGCCTTCGCCAGGGGTAAATTCAGGCTGCTCGAATGGGGAAAGGTGAAAATTGCAATGGAATTAAAAGCCCGGAAAATACCTTTAGCACTAATAAATAAAGCTTTAGATGAGATTGAAGAGACCGACTATCGGGATACTATAAAATCTTTGTTATTCAAACGCTTTCATGGAAAAAACAATCCTTCGCGTGAGGAAATTATGAAGACTACCAACTTCCTTATT
The DNA here is from genome assembly GCA_022711175.1 of Bacteroidota bacterium. Taxonomy (GTDB): domain Bacteria; phylum Bacteroidota; class Bacteroidia; order Bacteroidales; family UBA4417; genus UBA4417. Next base: position 3,284 of record JAKLFM010000025.1, read on the forward strand.
GGCAAAGGATTTGAGATTGAGATCATAAAGAACATCCTGAAAGAGAACTTTTGAACCATATCTGTATTGTTCACACCACACTAAACTTTTACTTAAAACACTGTTTACCTGATGATTACCAGCGAACAACTAAAAGATCTTACAAAGCGGCTCGAAGCCCTGAGGAGGTTCCTTTGACATTGACAATAAAAAGGAACTGATTTCAGAAGAAGAAAAAGAAACCCACGCTCCCGGGTTTTGGGACGATCCGAAAAAAGCGGAGCAATTACTCAAAGTTATCCAGGAGAAAAGAAGCTGGACTAACGCTTTCGACGAAGCACAGTCGTCGTTTGATGACCTGCAGGTTCTTTACGAATTCTACCAGGCCGAAGAAGCCACCGAAAACGAGGTTGAAAAACATTATGGCGATACACTGCGACTCATCGAGAACCTTGAATTTCGCAATATGCTCAGCAACGAGGAAGATAAACTGAGTGCCATATTGCAGATAAATTCGGGCGCCGGCGGCACCGAAAGCCAGGACTGGGCGCAGATGCTCATGCGCATGTACATACGCTATGCCGAACGCAACAACTATAAAATCACCGAACTCGACCTGAATGAAGGCGATGTGGCCGGTATAAAATCGGTGTCACTCGAAATTGAAGGCGACCATGCCTTTGGTTACCTCAAAGGCGAAAATGGCGTTCACCGGCTGGTACGCCTCTCTCCTTTCGATTCGAACAACCGCCGCCACACTTCGTTCGCTTCGGTTTATGTGTACCCGGTTGTTGACGAAAACATTGATATACAGATAAATCCGTCGGATATCACCTGGGATACATTTCGCAGTAGCGGCCCCGGCGGACAAAATGTGAATAAGGTAGAGACAGCTGTGCGTCTTCGCCATGAGCCCACCGGCATCATTGTTGAATGCCAGGTTACACGCTCGCAGTTGCAGAACCGCGATAAAGCAATGCAGATGCTCAAATCGCAACTTTACGAAATTGAGCTCCGCAAAAAGCGCGATGCACAGGCCGTTATCGAAGGCAATAAGAAAAAGATCGAATGGGGTTCGCAAATCAGGAGTTATGTGTTGCATCCTTACAAAATGGTGAAAGACCTGCGCACCGAATTCGAAACATCCAATGCCTTTGAAGTGCTCGACGGCGACCTCAACGATTTCATCAAGGCTTACCTGATGGAATACGGCCGCGAAGGTGAATAACAACTTGCCACAATTTCTGATTATACCACGGTGACACGGCGTCAATTGGGCGGCTCACTGTTTTCAGGGCTTACTCAAAATCAAGGCGAATTTATTACCGGGCTGGAATAATTTTTACTTCGGATTCGCTATATTCGCATGTCAGGTATATGTTATACTGATTGTAAGATTATTCAGGTATGATCACCATTTATCACAATCCAAAGTGTGCCAAATCGAGAGCAGGCCTCAGTTATTTAAAAGACAAGGGCCTGGAATACAAGGTTGTTGAGTATCTCAAGGAACCTTTGACACGTGAAACGCTCAAGGACATTCTGATGAAGCTCAACAAAGGCCCGAAGGATATCATACGCACAAACGAAGAAGTATTCAAAGAGAAGTTGCGGGGCAAGAATTTCACCAGCGAAGAGTGGATAACCCTGCTGCTCGAAAACCCTAAACTTATTCAGAGGCCTATTGTGGTCAGTGGTTATAAAGCTGTATTGGCGCAACCGGCTGAGGAGATTGAGAAGTTGCTGAAGTAATGTGAGTTGACAAATATTTATTGGAAAGCAGAGCTTTTTGGGTGTGGTATTACTTCATTCAGTGGTAGGTTATATAGCTGATTCAATGGTCATTCAATAGTTCTGCGCGATTTTGAAAAAATGCAGTTTTTTTGGGTCTCAAAATATTGATAATATATCCCAAAGTTTAACTTAAAAAATAGCGCATATGGATCTGAATGAATTGAGAATTTATCAAATTTCAATGGATTTTGGTGAGAAAGTCTGGAATATTGTTATTGGCTGGGACTGGTTTGCAAAACAAACCATTGGCAAGCAATGGGTAGAAGCGGCAGATTCCGTTGGAGCAAACATCAGTGAAGGATTCGGACGATATCATTTTAAGGATTCCAAAAACTTCCTTTATTATTCGAGGGGATCATTAAGTGAATCTAAAACATGGTTAGAGAAGGCAAACAACAGGAAACTTATTTCTCCTGAAGAATTTTCTGCTTTATCAGCCGATATAAAGGACCTTGGAATTAAACTGAATAACTACATACATACTATCGGTAAAAACACGTAGAATTTTCGCTAATTTTATGCAGCTATATATTCATCCGGCCAATAGCATGTCTAAAAGAACTGCCAATAAAACTATTTAATGACCTATGAATCAACAACTTTATTGCATCTGAATGACAACCGAATGACCACCGAATGACCACCGAATAACAACCGAATGACAACCGAATAACCACCGAATGACAACCGCATGACAACCGAATGACAACCGAATGACAACCGAATGACCACTGAATGACAACCGAATGACCACTGAATGACCACCGAATGACCACCGAATAACAACTGAATGACCACCGAATGACCACTGAATGACAACCGAATGACCACTGAATGACAACCGAATGACAACCGAATGACCACCGAATGACCACTGAATGACAACCGAATGACCATTGAATGACAACTGAATGACAACTGAATGACAACCGAACCAACCACCGAACCAACCACCGAACCAACCATAATATGAAAACCCGCATCGAAAAAGACACCATGGGGCCAGTTGAAGTTCCTGCCGACAAATACTGGGGCGCCCAAACCGAACGTTCAAGAGGCAACTTCAAGGTAGGACCGGAAGGTTCCATGCCAAAAGAAATCATTAGAGCTTTTGCCATACTGAAAAAAGCTGCTGCCCTCACCAATAAAGATCTCGGTGTTTTGCCCGAAGACAAATGCGACCTTATATGCCGTGTTTGCGACGAAATCTATGAAGGAAAACTCGACGACCAGTTTCCTCTGGTAATATGGCAAACCGGTTCAGGTACGCAAAGCAACATGAATGTAAACGAAGTAATCGCCAATCGTGCACATGTACTTACAGGAGGCGCACTGGGCGAAGGCAAAAGCCCATTGCATCCCAACGATGATGTAAACAAATCGCAAAGCAGCAACGACACTTTCCCCACGGCAATGAGCATAGCAGCTTATAAAATGCTGGTAGAAACCACCATTCCGGGAGTCCAGATACTCCGCAACACCCTTTCTGCCAAAGCCGAAGAATTCGATCAATTCGTGAAGATTGGGCGCACGCACCTCATGGATGCCACACCACTCACCCTGGGACAGGAATTTTCGGGATATGTGTCACAGCTCGATCATGGGATAAGGGCAATAAAGCACACACTTCCGCACCTGGCTGAGCTTGCCCTTGGCGGAACCGCCGTCGGAACAGGCATTAATGCTCCCAAAGGTTACGCTGACCTGGTAGCTCAGAAAATCGCTTTTCTTACCGGCCTGCCCTTCGTAACAGCCGAAAATAAATTTGAAGCCCTTTCGAGCCACGACAATATTGTTGAAGCGTCAGGTGCATTGAAGGTCTTGGCTACCAGCCTGATGCATATTTCTAACAACATACGCATGCTGGCTTCGGGTCCGCGTTGCGGCATCGGTGAATTACACCTGCCTGAGAATGAGCCGGGGTCAAGCATTATGCCGGGCAAAGTGAATCCTACTCAAAACGAGTCACTTACCATGGTGTGTGCCCAGGTAATCGGTTGCGATGCCGCTATAACGGTTGCCAATACACACGGCCATTTCCAGCTTAACGTTTTCAAACCTGTGATGATCTATAACTTCCTGTTGGCTGCACGCCTGCTGGGTGATGCCTGTGTTTCCTTCAACGACCATTGCGCCGTTGGCATCGAAGCCATTGATAGAAATGTGAAGAATCACCTGGAGAATTCGCTGATGCTGGTAACCGCGCTCAATACGCATATCGGGTACGAGAATGCGGCCAAAATTGCCAAAAAAGCCCACCACGAAGGCACAACACTGAGGGAAGCTGCTATGGCTCTCGGGCTGGTTACCGATGAACAATTCACTGAGTGGGTTGATCCTACAAAGATGCTGGGAAGGTAATACACTTTGGTGCCGGCAGCTTATTTGATTTACGCGATAAGGATAAGAAGCCGAACGAGAGTCCATGCTATAAAACAACCGCTCACAAGAGGATTTTTTTATCGTAAACCCTGTCAGGGTTCAAAACCCTGACAGGGTTAGTACATTCATTTAACAGCCTCAAAAAGTAACAAACTGCATCAGATTCGTTTTGAGCGTAATCTCTTATTTTTATTATGCATTTAAACACTCCGCCGAAAAAACAGTACTTTTGCGCATCCAAAAACATCAGGGAATGTAGAAATCATCGTTATACGATAAAAACAGGGGCTCACCAATGATTCAAACGATAAAAATCGGCACCCTCAGGTGGCATTACATCCAGGACCCTTCAGACGAAGACCTTGGCTTCCTGAAGAACAACTTCCACTTTCACCCGCTCGATATCGAAGACTGTAAAAGTGTGAATCAGCGCCCCAAAATTGATATCTATGACGATTATTATTTTCTCATCCTTCATTTCCCGCATTACGACCGCTGGAACCGTTTTCTCAAAACCAAAGAGGTAAAGATTTTCTGGGGTAAGGATTACATCATTACCATCGGCAAGAGTCACTGGGTAGTGAGCAGCCTGTTTAACAGCGCCAACGAGCACAGCGACCCTTACGAAATACTACAGGTCGGTACTTCCGATGCCTTGCTTTACAAAATTCTTGAAAAGCTGATGCAGGAAACCCTCTCGCTCATCAGTAAACTGGGCATCGAACTGGAGCTTATCAACCGCGAATTGTTTAGCAAGAAAGCCGAAAAAACCATTGAACGTATTTCGCTCACGCGGAAAAACATTATACACCTCAACACCATTTTTAAACCGCAACTCCGTCTTTTCCAGAAATTTGAAAGCGGCCAGATAGAAGGTTACGCCGAAAACATGGAAGAGTACTGGGGCAATATCCTCGATTATTACCAGAAAATGTGGGACATGATTGAAGATTATGAAGAATTGATTGAAGGGCTGGCAAAAACATTCGATTCGTTGCAGACCAACCGTACCAACGAAATCATGAAAGCGCTCACGATAATCTCGGTGTTCATTCTGCCATTGACGCTTATCGCCAGCCTGTATGGAATGAATATCGGTCTTCCGTTACAAAATCATCCTCATTTTTTCTGGATGCTGATGGGGCTTATGGTGGTAATAAGCGGAATTCTTGTCCTTTTGTTTAAACGGAAGAAGTGGCTCTGATACAAGCCATTCCTGGCGGAGATGTTGTTAATAGAGTATTGGAAGCTGGTGAAAAAGTAAGCGGGCATTTAACTTCTAATCAAAGCTGAATACCTGACAAACAACTGTTATCAGGTGATATTTGATATTTATTCTTCTTCTTTCGTTCCCATGATCTCCTCCTGTTTCCTGATGCTCTCTTTATGAACAAGTTGCAGCATTTGCAAAAGGAATTCCTTATTAAGTCCAAGCTTTGAACCGATATTCTGGCGGTCGAAGATAATGTCAGCCCATCGGCGAATCTGCAGAACGGCGATATTGTTTTCTCGTTTATATTCTCCGATTTCTTCAACAATCTTCATGCGTTTGGCAAGTATATCGAGCAATTCAGCATCAATCTTATCAATTTCACTGCGCAATTGTTCGAGCAGGGTTTCAAACTCAGCTGTACCCGACATACTCCTAACCTGCAGATGGCTGAGCATTTGAGCAAGGGCATCCGGAGTAAGCTGCTGATCAGCATCAGTGAGTGCTGAAGCAGGATTGATGTGCGACTCAATCATCAGCCCGGCCATTCCCAGGTCGAGCGCTTTTTGCGAAATGCCCTGTAAAAGATCACGTTTGCCGCATATATGGCTGGGATCGCAAATCAAAGGCAATCCCGGAAGTTGTCGCTGAAGCTCTATCGGAATTTCCCACATGGGCTGGTTACGGTAAAGAGCATGCTTATAAAAGTAAAATCCCCTGTGAACGGCCGCTATCTTCCTTATTCCTGCTTTATGTAATCTTTCGATTGCTCCCAGCCACAATTTAAAATCAGGATGCAGGGGATTTTTTACCATAACCGGCACATCATGCCCTTTAAGTGAATCACATAGCTCCTGAACCGTAAACGGATTCACGACTGTACGGGCTCCAAACCACAAAATATCAATATCATGTTTCAAAGCACTTTCAATATGGCCCGGCTTGGCAACTTCAACCGTTGTCAACAACCCGGTCTCTGCCTTGACTTCCTGCAACCACTTAAGACCTTCAATACCAACACCCTCAAAACCTGTTGGCCTGGTTCGTGGTTTCCATATGCCGGCACGAAATACTCTCACTTGCGGAATTTTCGAAAGTTCCCGGGCAGTTTCCATAACCTGTGCATACGATTCGGCACTGCAGGGCCCACTGATTACAAGCGGCTTATCGGAAACAGGCAACCACTCTTCTAGCGGTGTTATGGTGAGTTCATTTTTCATACGAGTACCGAAAGTAAAAATAGAACATTTCAACGACAGCAGTGTTTCATGCTACTATAAAATTCTACGCCAATAGCAAAACAGCGGCTTGCTGTTAAAACCATAATTATTCCTAAATTTGCCTGCTGTTATGCGATCACACAACACGTTAATTCTGAATAATTTATGAGTGAATTGAAGAGAACGAAAATTGAACATATCCTTAAGAACCATTCTCAACTTGGTATCGGCAAAACATTGAATATCAGGGGATGGGTACGCACAAAACGCGGAAATAAAAATGTTGTCTTCATCGCGGTTAATGACGGCTCAATCATTCACAGCATACAGGTTGTTGCCGATCTTGCCGATTTTGATGAAGAACTGATGAAACTTGTGACCACAGGCTCCTGCATTTCGGTTACAGGCACGCTGGTCGAATCTCCCGGATCAGGCCAGGCGGTTGAAATTCATGCCAAGGAGATTGAGGTTTACGGCACTGCCGATACCGAAACGTATCCTTTGCAGAAAAAAGGACATACTCTTGAGTTCCTTCGTGAGATTGCCCATTTGCGGCCACGTACAAACACATTCGGTGCCGTGTTCCGCATACGTCACCATGTTGCTTTTGCAATACATAAATACTTCAACGACAGGGGATTCTATTACCTCCATACACCCATCATTACTGGCAGCGATGCCGAAGGCGCCGGTGCCATGTTCCACGTCACCACGCTCGACCTGAACAATATCCCGAAAACCGAAGAAGGCCATGTAAACTTCGGAGAGGACTTTTTTGGCAAAAGCACCAATCTTACGGTTTCCGGTCAGCTTGAAGGTGAACTCGGCGCTATGGCCTTGTCGGAAATATATACTTTCGGGCCCACTTTCCGTGCTGAAAACAGCAACACTCCCCGCCACCTCGCCGAATTCTGGATGATTGAACCCGAAATGGCGTTTTACGACATCACGGATAACATGGATCTTGCCGAGGATTTTGTAAAATACATTATCAGGTATGTGCTCGACCACTGTTTCGACGATCTGGAGTTTCTGCAGAAAATGTACGATAACGAGCTCATCCCGAGGCTTAACTTTGTTATCGAGAATAAATTTGAAAAGCTTGCCTATACCGAGGCTATTGAAATTCTCACTGCATCGGGGCAAAAATTTGAGTTCCCCGTTTCTTGGGGCATCGACCTGCAAGCCGAACACGAACGTTACCTTGTTGAAAAGCACTTCAAAAAGCCGGTTATCCTTACCGATTACCCGAAAGATATCAAAGCGTTTTACATGAAGCAGAACGACGACGGTAAAACCGTACGTGCCATGGATGTGCTTTTTCCACGCATCGGCGAAATTATCGGTGGTTCGCAACGTGAAGAGAGCTACGAAAAGCTGCATTCGCGCATTGCCGAGCTTGGTATTCCCGAAAAAGATATGTGGTGGTATCTCGAAACCCGAAAATTTGGAACTGCCCCACACAGCGGATTCGGCCTGGGTTTTGAACGGATGATCCTATTCCTTACCGGAATGGCCAATATTCGCGATGTGATTCCATTCCCGCGTACACCCCAAAATGCTGAATTTTAGCGCATTAAACATCCTGAAAGGGGCCTGAATCTCAGCAAATGACTTCATTGCAACGTTGAAATTGCATTCAACAGGGTCACTTTTATGATTAACTTTGATTAACTTTAAAGAAAAACGATAAACTATGCTCAACCAGCGGTTACAACAACGCATGTTGCAGAAGCTTTCGCCACAGCAGATCCTGCTGATGAAGCTTTTGCAGATACCGTCGTTGGCTCTTGAGCAGCGAATTAAACAGGAAATTGAAGAAAATCCTGTACTCGAAATTTCTGACGAGTTTGACGATAGCCCGGCAGACCCTGACAATGATATTGATGAGCGGTCGGAGACTCAGGCTGATGATGACGGCCCCGATAACGACATTGATTTAACCGACTACCTCGACGACGATGAAATACCGGCCTATAAGCTAAGCGCCGGTAACCAGTCAGCCGATGACGAAAAGCACGATATTCCGTTTGCCTCCGATACCTCTTTCCACGAATTACTCATATCTCAACTCAGCCTTCACAACCTCACCGAGGATGAACAATCCATTGCCCTGAACATAATCGGCAATCTTGACGACGCCGGCTATCTTCAGCGCGACCTCAATGCCATGGTTGATGACCTGGCATTTACCCAAAACATCAGTACCAGCCGTAAGGAAGTTGAACGCATTCTTCGCATTGTGCAGGATCTCGATCCGCCTGGTATTGCAGCGAGAAATCTGCAGGAATGCCTGCTCATACAGTTGCGGCGATTGGGAAACATTCCCGGCAACGGTTTAGCCATGCTTATTATCGAAAGATATTTCGAGGATTTCATTCGCAAACATTACGACCGGATCAAAAAACGCTCGCATGCCTCCGATGACGAATTGCGGCAATCCATCAATATCATACTGAGCCTCAATCCGAAGCCCGGTAATGCAGTGAATGAACAGGCCCGCGACAATCATTATATCATTCCTGATTTTATCATTGTAAATAAGGACGGTACTCTTGAACTTACTTTAAACCAGCGGAATATGCCTGAACTCCGGCTCAACCGCACTTATTTGGATATGCTCGAGTCGTATAGCGAGAACAAAGGCCGCAACAGCACCGGAAGTCAGAAAGAAGCCGTAATCTTCATCAAACAAAAGATTGACTCGGCAAAATGGTTTATTGATGCTATCAAGCAGCGCCAGAACACATTGTATGTTACCATGAAAGCTATCATGGATTACCAGCACGATTACTTTCTCGATGGCGACGAAACCCGCCTTAAGCCAATGATCTTAAAGGATATAGCCGAAAAAGTCAGTCTTGATATTTCAACGATTTCGCGGGTTGCCAACAGCAAATATGTTCAAACACCTTTTGGTACATTCCTGCTCAAGAGCTTTTTCAGCGAAGCTATTCAAAATGAGCAGGGCGAAGAAATCTCAACGCGCGAAATAAAGAAAATCCTTTCGGACTGTATTGAATCGGAAGAAAAAACAAACCCGCTGACCGACGAAGAACTCACCGGTATTTTAAAGGATAAAGGCTATCCCATTGCCAGGCGCACAGTAGCCAAATACCGCGAACAACTTAATATCCCGGTGGCCAGGCTCAGAAAAAACATCTGACAATTACCACTTACATGGTTAACAATAAACGCCGTCACACTAAGTGGCATTATCCCTGATTATATATGGAAACCCGCATCGCCCGCATTCTGTCGTACCTGCTTCACCCTGTCTTAATGCCCATGATTGGTTTTTTATGGGCTTATGCTCAACCCTCGTTATTCAGCCGCAGCATAAGCCTCCGGGCTTTTTTAATGATCTTTGCTGCAGTTTTCATATTTACATTTCTCATACCCATTGTCGGCTCCTTATTGCTTATCAAAACCAACCGGCTTAAATCCATTGAGATGCATCAGTCATCCGAGAGGTCCGTACCTCTCCTGATAACCGGGCTATCCTATATGGCTTTGTTATACATTTTCAGGAATACTGCGGTTCCCGGACTGTACCTGTACATTATTTATGCTGCTCTCATTGTGCTGGTGACAGGTATGACCATGAATGTTTTCTGGAAGGTAAGTTTGCACACACTTGCCTGGGGAGCTGCGTCGTGCGTACTCTTTTTCATTGCCATCAACTATGCAACTGCTGATCTGCTCACGCTAACCGGTGTTTTGATACTTTCGGGACTGGCGGGTACTGCCCGGCTTAAACTCAACGCCCACAGCGAAGCCCAGATTTATACCGGGTACGCTGCAGGCGCCGGAATAATTATGCTGCTGAATTTATTACTTTGAATCGAAAGGCTTGAAAGTAAGTCCGACCGAAATTGGGTTAACCTGGGGGCCTCTCTCTTCGGTAAACAATTTCGACACCTGGTAGTTGACCATCACTCCAAACCACTTGTAACTGCATGTGAAGAAAGGCCCGTAATGGAACTTTTCAATATTGGGCAGTCCGCTGTACTTCCTTTTCATAGCAATGCCCGGGTCATAGATTTCATTGTCCGATTCATAACAATCGCCTTTGTACTTCCAATGGTCATTGATTTTCCAGCCAACTTTAAATCCAAGTGTAAAGTGCATGTTATTTTTCAATTTATACTGAAAGCCAAACGGAATATCAATATAGGTAATGGAAATTTTGCTTTTCTTGTGATCGATACTAATGTTGCCAACAGTATCGGGAATGCTATAGAGGTATGTGACTCCGCTGCTGCTAAGCCCAACCAGTGAGTTGTGATAAAAGTTATGGGCTCCGATACCGGTTCCGGCAAAAAAGGAGAGCCTGTCTTTTTTATCCATCGGGAATGTATAAAGGCCGTAAACATTCACGCCCTGATTTATTTTTCGTTCGTTGATTGAATCAGGAACATTGAGCCAAAAGTCGTTGAAAGGTTCCCAGCTTAGCCTGAAGCGTTTGGTAATGGATTCAACAGTTGGCTTTTGTGAAAATACAGTTATTGAAACAATGCTGAGCAGTAAAACAATGAGGTAACGTTTCATTGAGATGTATTTTAAAGATAAGGCGCAAAAGTACGTGAAAATATGGCACATTGGAGCGTTGTGATGATTTCGGAATGAATCGGAAACGGTTTTGGCAAAAATTAACAATGGCTGCAGGAAGTTAAGGCGAAAAGTGTAAATTTGCAGCTTGAAATCCGCCATTGGCGGTAAACTCAACGAAAAGAGTTTAAGGGCCTATAGCTCAGTCGGTTAGAGCAACTGACTCATAATCAGTAGGTCCCTGGTTCAAGTCCAGGTGGGCCCACAACAAGGCAGGTAGTGAAAATCACTGCCTGCTTTTTTTACTTCTATCACATAAAACATATGCCAGTAATTAACACACTCATATTTGACCTTGGCGGTGTACTTTACGACATTGACGTTAACCGGACTACCGATGCTTTCAGGAGCTTGAATATCAGTAACCTTGAACAAATGCACCAGTCACTCGTTACCGAAAACGTATATAACAACCTCGAAACCGGCTCTATCAGCCCTTCGGAGTTTCGCGATGCTGTGCGCAAATATTCAATGACTCAACTAACTGATGATCAAATTGATGATGCATGGAATGCCTTGCTGGTCGGGTTTCCTGAGCAAAGGGTTAGCTTATTGCTCCGACTGAAGCAGAATTATCAGATCATGTTGCTTTCGAATACCAATCAAATCCATTTCGAAAACTATACATCGCGGTTTCAGCAGCAATACGTGCTGCATTTCGAAAGCTTATTCCACCGGCCATTCTATTCTTACCGCATGGGTTTTCGAAAACCTGATCCGGAAATATTCCGGTTGCTGATAAGCCAAACCGGCATTGAACCTGGTTCAGCAGTTTTTATTGATGACCTTGCCGAAAATGTTGAAGCTGCCCGCAGCACAGGGCTCAATGCCATACATCTCTGCGAAACATCAGATGTATGCGCTCTTTTCGATGATGGCCGGTTGAAGGAAGAATTAATTTAATCTCTGACGTAAGCACTTTTACCATTCAGGTAAACGGATGGGCAGCAAATAGCAAACTACTCCTCAATAAATCCGGGTTCGTTTTTCAGCATGCGATACACGGTGGTCTTGCCTATGTCGAGTTTTTCGGCAACCAAGCGGACCCTGTTATCGTATTTCTTAAGGTAATGTTTGATTATCTGCCGGTTATACTCTTCGAGGGTGGCCTCCTGTGTCATAAAATCAAGCGAATTTTCAACTTCATTTATCTTGATATCTTCGGCATGAATGGTATTGCTGTTCGTCATGATGGCCGAAAGTTCCACAATTGCCTTGAGTTCACGCACATTACCCGGAAAATGGTATCTCTTGAGTTTTTCCATTGCATCCGGAGAAATGGTGAGCCTTTCGATATCATTTTTATCGCAGAATTCATCAATAAAATGTCGGGCAATGATAAAAATATCGTTACCCCGGTCGCGCAACGGGGGCAGTTCAATGGGCAATCCCAGGAGCCTGTAGTATAAATCTTCGCGGAATGTTCCCTTTTTAACTTCCTCCAGCAGATTTTTATGCGTTGCGACAATAACTCTTACGTCAAGTTTTACCGGCTTATTTGAACCTACACGGGTAACTTCTTCTTCCTGCAAAACGCGCAGCAACTTTGCCTGCATACTCAGGTCCATATCGCCAATCTCATCCAGAAAAATGGTACCGTGGTTGGCTTCTTCAAATTTCCCGATGCGCTGCGCATGAGCGCCTGTGAATGAGCCTTTTTCGTGTCCGAACATTTCGCTCTCAATCAATTCGCGGGGAATGGCGGTTACATTTACTGGCACAAAAGGTTTATTATGCCGTTTCGAATTGTAATGTATTGATTTGGCAACCAGCTCTTTACCAGTACCTGTTTCACCGTATATCGAAACGGTAATATTGGCTTTTGCCGCTTTTTCGAGAAGATGAAAAACCTGGTTTATCGCCGGGCTGTTTCCTTTTATGAGGTTGTTGTAAGAGTATTTACGGCCAATTTCCTCTTCAAGCCGGTTGATTTTCTGCTTCAGGTTGAAATTTCCGCGGATGTTGCGCATTGCCGACCAGATCCGGTCTTTGGTATCAGCATCTTTAAGCACATAATCATACACGCCTTTTTTGAGGAGTTCAACCGCAGTTGAAACATCCTGCTGACCCGATACAATAACTACCGGCAGTTCAGGATCGAATTCCCTAATTTTTTTCAAAACTTCGAACCCGCTCATATCCGGCAGGTTGAAATCGAGCGAAATGGCCGAAGGCCTCTTGTACAGATTTAATAGCAGATCGCGCGCAGTAGTATAAACATGTACTTCGTAATCGGGATTTTGCGAAAGGTGATATTCGAGAATACGAGCATAAAGAGGCTCATCCTCAACAACATATATCCTGAAAGTTTCCATGCGCCAAAATGTTTAGACCTGTTTCCGGAACAAATGTACAATAATTAAAACACAATCCGCTATTGGGACAAAAAATAATATTATTCCATTTTGAAAAATAATGCTATTCTGGAACTATTCTGCCGAAGCCTGAAGGTAATCCTGACAATAAATCAACTATTTCCTGCCTGGTTTTCAATGTAACCAGTTGCAGACGGTATTTCTTAAAATCGGGAATACCCCTGAAATAGCCTGCATAGTGCCGCCTCATTTCTACAATCGCTTTATATTCACCTTTTTTTTCGATAGCGAGGTGCAAATGGCGCAGGCAAATTTCAACCCTTTCGCACAATGAGGGCACAAAATCTTCCCTGTTCTGCATAGCATCAGCAATTTCTTTGAAGATCCATGGATTCCCGATGGCTGCCCTGCCAATCATCACGGCATCGACTCCAAATTTTTCAAACACGGCCATGGTCTTTTCAGGACTGTCAATATCGCCGTTGCCGATTACAGGGATATGCATTCGCGGGTTATTTTTCACTTCGCCTATCAGCGTCCAATCGGCTATGCCAGAATAGAGCTGTGCCCTTGTACGCCCGTGTATTGTTATCGCAGCAATTCCGGTATCCTGTAAACGCTCTGCAATGTCAACGATGTTTTTGGTTTTTTCGTCCCAGCCCAGGCGCGTCTTCACTGTAACCGGCAGGTTTGTCGCTTTCACCACTGCCTCGGTGATTTTTATCATGCGTGGCACATCGCTCAGCAGCGCGGCGCCGGCGCCTTTCATGGCTACTTTACGAACAGGGCAGCCGAAATTTATATCAATCACTTCGGGCATTGCTTCGGTGGCCCTAATGGCCGCCAACCTCATAGCTTCAGGCTCCGAGCCGAAAATCTGAATTCCGATTGGGCGTTCGTATTCTTCAAACAGCAGTTTTTCATTGCTTTTGCGCGCATCGCGCACCAAGCCTTCGGATGAGATGAACTCAGTATAAACCATTGCCGCTCCGAACTCCCTGCAAATCACCCTGAACGCCGAATCAGTAATATCTTCGAGCGGCGCCAGCAGTAACGGAAATTCACCAAGGTCAAGCTGTCCGATTTTCATGCTTTGATTTTATGCAAATGTAGCCAAATCAAACTTAAGCAAGCGTAATTGGCGGCTTCTCAGTATTTTTGTCAAAAACCTTGTTATGCTCAGGCTGTCGCCGTTCGAAAACCTTAAACCTTTCTCGCTGCTTGTGTTATTCATTGGAATACTGGCCGCTGCACTGCTGTTATCATCGCTGTTGGGAATCCTGCTGGTATTAGTAATCTGGGGCCCCGATATGCTGAGCATCATCGGCGAGACTTCGCAATATGCTAATCCTGCAGTTATAGCCGCACTAAAAATGCTGCAGATTATCAACCAGGTATTCGGCTTGTTATTACCTGCCATTCTGTTCATTTTGCTGGCTCGCCTTATCACCGCCAATGCCTTCAGTCTCAATGGTAAAAAAGCGGGGCTCCTGATTTTACTCTCAGCAGCTTTTATTTTAACTGCCCAGCCTGTAATCGGGTGGCTGGGCGATTTGAATTCACGGATGGAACTTCCGGCCTTTTTGTCTCAGCTCGAAGAATGGTTCGCGGTTCAAGAAAAACAAGCAGGGCTGCTGACTGAAGCATTTTTAGCCACCACCACTGCCACCGGTTTATTGGTGAACATACTGATGATTGCCATTTTACCGGCATTGGCCGAAGAGGCTGTTTTTCGCGGCGCCCTGCAACCGGTGCTATCGAAACTTTTTAGAAACCAGCACTTCGGAATATTTGCTGCCGCCATTCTCTTTTCTGCTATACACCTGCAGTTTTATGGCTTCCTGCCTCGCCTTGCGCTTGGAGTTGCTTTCGGCTATTTATACCTGTGGACGGGTAATTTGTGGGCGCCGGTAACTGCACACTTTGTAAACAACCTGTTATCAGTAATTGCTGAATTCCTTTTCAGAAAAGGGCTCACTGATGTAAACGCTGCCGAATTGGGTAACACCGGTAATGCCCTGATCATCATACCCTGCGTGGTGGGTTGCGGGCTAATGCTTACCTGGTTCTACAAGAATAAAACTAATGTTTGATTTACACTCCTAAAAAGCATAACGCCCGGCTGTGAACCGGGCGTTAGGTGAAACTGATCAAATCAATGAGTTAATCTGTTTTTTTACCTTGTTTACGCGTTGAGTAGTTGATCTTGAATGCACCAGCTTTGCGGAGCTCCTGCTTTACATCGGTAACTACGCCCATGCGGGTGAGTTTATCAACCTTTAAAGAAGTGGTGATAAAGTTTTTCTCCGATTCGTCGCGGGCGGCGCGTTCAGCAGCAACAAACGATTGAATATCGGCAACTGATGCAAACTGGTTGTTTAGCTGGATGCGCGACTCGGTACCGAGTGATGCTTTACGGGGCTGACCAATGTAAATAAAACTCACCAGCGACTTTTTCTCCAGTTTCTGAACTTCGGTTGCCTGCGGAGCTACAATTTTAACTTCGAGGGTCACTTCACGAATGGTGGTGATAACCATAAAGAAGAAGAGGAACATGAAGATAATGTCGGACATAGAACCGGTATTAATTCCGGGAACGGAACGACTTCCGCCTTTCTTGAAACGTGCCATTATTTTTTCCCTCCTATATCTTCAGGTTCGGCTTCTGAAATAGCTATAGGTATAGCTTTCTGTACAGCTTCGCTTTGGGTTGTGCTGGTAAGGTCGGCAAATTTTGCTCCAAACCTCTGTTGCGACAGTTCATCGCGAAGTTCGTTAATGGCTGCGGTAAGTTCATTCTGAACCTGGATGTACATGTCGTATGATGTACCGCGGTCATTTTTCAGGGAGATTATTCCTTTGGTAGTACGAACCGTACCAAGGTTATTGATGGTCACTTCTTCGACTTCGGGCAGGTTAGGATCGTTCTGCGGGTTTGTTAAGAACTCCTTTGCCCTGTCTTTCAACTGACGGATATCAATAGGCTGCCCCTGCACAAGTAACCTGTCGCTTTTGTTGACCAGTACTTTCAGCACATTTCGCTCCTTCACTTCAGGAGGGTCAGCATTTGGGTCGGGTGGCGGTGGCAACTTCCTTGTAATACCCTGGTCCGTGTCAATCGAAGAGGTTAACAGGAAGAAGGTAAGCAGCAGGAAAGAGATATCTGCCATTGACCCACTGTTAATTTCAGGCATTTTCTTCATATAGATACTATTTACCTGATTATTTGAACCATTTCGAAACCACTGTGTACAAGGTAATTACAATAAGGCCAATAAAGACAACATAAGTAGAGAGCAATCCAGCCCCGATCAGCTTTGATTGTCCGGCGCTTACACCCATCTTGGTATAGAAATCTCCTTGTTCAGCAGGTGAAACGAAATAACAGATTAGAACAACTGCAACTAAGGCTGCAACGCCGAGCAGGGTACCTTTCGCAGCACCAAAATTACCCTTTAGCAAATTGTAGATCGGGAAAAAGACCAGGGCAAGGATTGCAGCGAAAAAGGCAATATAAGCTATATAAAGCCCGATGGTTATTAATGTTTCTGACATATCGCATTAGTTTTTAGCATTCTTGTTTTTAACAAGGATATCCATGAAACTGATCGAAGCGTCTTCCATACTGTTTACAATCGATTCAACCCTTGATACGAGGTAGTTGTAAATAACCTGGAGAATGATAGCAACGATAAGACCGAATACGGTGGTAATAAGAGCCACTTTCATACCGCCGGCGACAACGGTTGGTGAAATATCACCGGCTGTTTCAATAGCGTCGAATGCCTGAACCATACCAACAACTGTACCGAGGAACCCGAGCATGGGGGCGAGGGCGATAAACAGGGTAATCCATGAAAGGTTGCTTTCGAGGCGTGCCATCTGAACACCACCGTACGATACGATCGATTTTTCAACAATATCGAGGCCTTCGTGATAACGATCCAGACCCTGGAAAAAGATTGAAGCAACGGGGCCGCGGGTGTTTTTGCAAACTTCCTTGGCAGCGCTAACGCCGTTGGTTTGCAGTTCGCTTTCCACTTTATTGAGCAGTTTTGTTGTGTTGGTCGATGCAAGGTTCAGATAAATAATACGTTCGATGCAAAGTCCGAGGCCAATGATAAGGCAGAGGAGAATAGGAGCCATCCAGCCTGGACCACCTTCAATGTATTTTTGTTTGAGCATCTGGTGAAATGATTTGGATTCGGCAGCAGGTTCGGCGGCTGGTTCGGCAACCGGAGCTGCGGCAGAGTCAACCTGGGGAGCTGCAGAATCAACAGTAGCTTCGGTGGTTGCAGGAGCAGACTGATCCTGGGCGAATGTAACATTCGAGAGGCCAATGGTTAGCAGGGCTGCTAATGACAGGAAAGCGATAACTTTTTTCATGGGTTAACTTTATTGAATTTGTGTTTTTTGGTAAATTGCTTTTATGTTAGATTTTAATTACTTGTTTATTAACCATTTGCGGAGAGAATGGGATTCGAACCCATGATACGCTTTTGGCGCATACTCACTTTCCAGGCGAGCGCCTTAGACCTCTCGGCCATCTCTCCGTAACGCCCTCTGGGCTAATTACCTTAAAACTCAGAAATACGTCCAGTTTAGGAGCGCTAATTTACAAAAAAAATTAAAAAATCGTCTTTGCGGAATATTTTGTTATGAGTGTAAATAGAATCCCCCCCCTTGATAAAAGTCTATAGTTAAAAAAAGACTCATAAAATTTAACTTAGTTCGTGTGTGTGCAAAGATTACCATTTACATTTGTAATTGAATTCTTTAAATCATGGAAAAAATAAAATTTATTGACCTCTTTTGTGGTATCGGCGGATTTCGAATTGCGATGGATGAAGCCTGCAAAGAAAATGGATTAATACCTGAATGTGTTTTTTCTTCAGATATTGATCCCTTCTGCCAAGATAGTTATGAGGCTAATTTTGGTCATAGACCTAGTGGAGACATAACCAAAATCGATGAAAGAAATATTCCAGAACATGACATACTATTCGCTGGTTTTCCTTGCCAACCATTCAGTATCATTGGTCAAAGGCAAGGATTTAATGATATTCGAGGCACTTTGTTCTTTGATATCGCCAGAATAATCAAGCAAAATAAACCTAAAGCATTTATTCTTGAAAATGTAAAACAACTTGTTGGTCATGACAAAGGAAATACATTAAAAGTTATATTAGGTACCCTAAAAGATTTGGGGTATAATGTTCATTATGCAGTCTTAAATGCACTGGACTATGGATTGCCCCAAAAACGTGAACGAGTTATAATTGTGGGACATAGAGAACCCATCTACTTTAGTTTTCCATCACCAGTTAGGCCATTTAAACCCTTATCTTTAATTTTGGAGAGAAACGTTGACCAGAAGCACTATGCATCTAGTTATATTGTAAAGAAACGAAAAGAAAAGCATGATTCAGCATATAAGCTATCAATTTGGCACGAGAATAAATCAGGAAATATATGTTCCTATCCTTATTCCTGTGCTTTGCGTGCAGGTGCTTCATATAATTACTTACTCGTTAATGGCGAAAGAAGGCTGACACCCAGAGAAATGTTTCGGCTACAAGGATTCCCAGATACATATAAAATTGTTGTCAATGATTCACAAGCTAGGAGGCAGGCAGGCAATGCTGTACCTGTCAATCTAGTGAAAGCAGTTATCCTAAAAATACTACCTTATGTAGCGACAACATTGGATATGACCTCTGTTTTGCGTGAATATGAAATAAGTTATTTTGATGAATAGCAAAAATAAATCACCGAAATTAAGAACAGTAAATAAGTCAATAGCAGCTTTCCCGCTAAATAATTTCCCTGTTGATTTTCCGTTTATTTTGGGAAAGGAATTGATTTATTTATTAGCATCAAAAGGGAAACCTGAGCTAGAAGGCTCCGAATGGGAGAGTATTTTTGCTAAAAGCATAGGAGCAGAATGGAAACCTTCAAATGTTGGCCTAGATGATGTAGTAAAAGGTAATACTGCATGGGGTGCAAAAACTGTAAAATCGAGTAACCCGGCAAATCAAAAGAAAGTGCGACTTATTTCTGGCCGTAATTCTCCAATCTATTCGTTTGGCCAGAATATTGATATAACATCCGAACCTAATACAATAGGTAGCTTTGTATTAGATATCTGGAATGAAAGGGTTTCTTCAATTCGTGAAAAGTTTAAACATCTTCGAACTGTTGTCTTAATAAAATCTAATGATTTATCTGAAGTGGTTGTATTTGAATATGATACGGTACGATATGATAATGAACTTTTCTATTGGGAATGGAATATTCATAATAACCTGATTGGAAGAGACTTAAAAACCGACGATCATAAATTTACATGGCAACCACATGGCTCTCAATTTACTATTATTGAGGAAGTTCCAAACAAAAACTTAGTTATCAGAATCAAACAGCCACCAGTCTTAAATAAAGAAAATGTATTAAAATCGATTGGATTTGAAGAATCCTGGATTACTGTAATCCAAAAAAATGGCTGATACATTCTCTAAAGAAAAAAGAAGTGAGATAATGCGACGTGTAAAAAGTAGTCGTAATAAGTCCACGGAAATCAAGCTAATAGAGCTCTTTAAAATATGTTCAATAAAAGGTTGGCGTCGCAATTACAGAATATTTGGTAAACCTGATTTTGTTTTTTTGAAGTTAAAACTTGCAATCTTTGTTGATGGATGCTTTTGGCATGGGCATGAATGTAGAAAAACCAAGCCTCTACAAAATAGTAATTATTGGTTAGCGAAAATAGATCGAAATATTATTCGTGATCAAGAGGTTACGCATTATTTAATTCATAAAGGTTGGCATGTTATTCGTATTTGGGAATGTGAACTCAAAGATTATAATAAAATCACTCAAAAAATAGATAGCTTAATTTAATTCAGGTATGCAACTAAATATCAATCTATTAAATTAGAACTCAAAATAATGAATGCAAATTTTAATAGACAAATCAAACGGTTAATTCGCCCCGCAGTGGAGTTTGCAGCGCTATTACCAGCTCATGGCCGGTGAGGTTCTGCCCCAGCAGGAACATCATCTTGGTAACTGCCGATTCAGTAGTAATATCGAATCCGCCGACGACTCCAATTTTTTCAAGCATTGCGCTGGTTTCATATTTACCCATTTCAACCGATCCGCCTTTGCACTGTGTTACATTGTATATGGTTATTCCCCTTTCAATTGCAGTACGCAAGGAATCAACGAACCATTCATCGGTAGGTGCATTACCGGCCCCGTAGGTTTCGAGTATAAGCCCTTTCAATCCATCAATGGCAAGCACTGCGTTTACGATATTCTGCGATATGCCCGGAAAGAGTTTCAATACCGCCACGCTGGTATTGAGTGCGGTATGTACCTTGAGATTACGGAAATTGGGTTTGAGGATGCTGTCGGTATTGTACCTGATATAAACGCCCACTTCGGCAAGCGGCGGATAGTTTCCCGATAGGAAGGCATTGAAGTTTTCGGCATTGAACTTATTGGTACGATTGCCGCGCAAAAGCTTGTTTTCGAAATAGATAGCCACTTCGGGAACTTTAGGCGTATCGAATTGCCTGTCGGCGGCAATTTCAACGGCAGTGATAAAATTATCGCGGCCATCGCTGCGCACTACCCCAATGGGCAACTGCGATCCGGTAAAAATTACGGGTTTGTTCAGGTTTTCGAGCATAAAACTTAGCATCGAAGCTGAATAAGCCATAGTATCGGTGCCGTGAAGCACAACAAAGCCATCGTACTTCTCGTAGTTGTTGCTGATAACGTTAGCCAGTTCAATCCAGAAGGCAGGTGTAACGTTGGATGAGTCGATAAGCGGATTAAAGGTATAAGAGTCTATCGCATAATCGAAGTTGCCAAGAACGGGCATCATCTGGTAAAGGTTTCCAAAATCGAAAGGTTTAAGTGCGCCGGTTTGTTTGTCGGCTACCATGCCTATGGTACCTCCGGTATTGATGACTAATAATGCAATCTGGCTCATTTTGCGGTAATTGAATCTATTTTTTCGGTAAGATTAAAGAGCTTGCAGGCGTTTTGCGAAGTGGTCAGTCCGACCTCTTCGATTGTGACATTACAAATCTCGGCAACTTTTTCGGCTATCAGCGGGATGTAAGCCGGTTCGTTGCGCTTGCCGCGAATAGGAACTGGGGCAAGGAACGGGGCGTCGGTTTCGAGCAGGATATGCTGTAAACCTACCGCTTCAATTGCTTTTTGCATGAGTGAATTTTTGAATGTCACAACACCGCCAATGCCAAGAAAAAAGCCTGCTTCGGTTACCTGCCGTGCCTGAATTTCGTTGCCCGGAAAACAATGGAAAACGCCCCGGAGATCGGGTGTGAGTTCCTGTTTAAGAATACGCCATACCTCATTATATGAATTGCGAACGTGAATGGCGACAGGAAGTTTGTGGCTCTTTGCCAGCCGGAGCTGATGCCTGAAAACTTCTTCCTGCAACGACAGGTGTGTTTTATCCCAGTAAAGGTCAATACCGATTTCTCCGATGGCAGTATATAGCCCCGTTTGCAACTGACGGTCAACAGCATTCATCTCATTATCAATGCTTTCAGGTAATACCGATGTTGGATGCAATCCGGCCATGGGGAAAAGCACACCAGGGTATTTCCCGGCCAGCGAAAGCATTGGTTCCCAAGAAGTTGAATCAATATTCGGGAGCATCATTTTTGTGACACCCCTGTCAAGTGCATTTTGAATGACTTGCTGTTGATCATTTGAGAATTCGTCGAGATAAAGGTGAGTATGTGTATCAATAAACATGTGACAAAAATACTGATTGTGTTGAAAATACGTATGTGAAAGGCTGGAGCGAAAAAGTTAAACATCACGTTTTGGAAAACGCTTTACAATCAGAATGCCTGAAAATCAATTCTCTTTTTAATGAATACATTGAGAACAAACAGTTTCGGCAACTTCAGATTATTACTTTTTAGTATGTGGTCAATTAACAATTACTAATCGTATAGGATCGCCATGAACCCGAAACCCTCAACTACCATTGAGAACTTACTAAACACGACTTGATGATGCACATTTTTATCCTGTAAAGTAATAAGCTGCACCCGGGATTACAATTTGCATGTACGCTGAGAAACGGCTTCATGACCTTCACACAACACAGGCAACACTATAAATATACTGCACAACCAGCTCATAAACGAATTTTACAAATACTGCACAACCGTGAAAACTTCTGCCTTAACGCCGATTATTGCCTTATTGATTCTGACCGCGACGGTTCATGATGTTTATAGCCAAAAATCAATTGCTTCACCGGATACTTTGCTAAAGGTAAGGATACCGCAGGAAAATGCCGCGCCCGGATTTTCAGGCCTGCTAAAGAAGCGGAGCGGGGAAAGCGATGCTTCGGCAGGTTCGATATCGGTAAACGAAGATCCGTATTACACTGCCATGACTCCGGCACAATTGGTGCAGGAGGCATTCATCACGGGATGCCTCACGGCGAGTAACGTAAAATTCGGGTATTACAGGCAGGTAAACAGTTCGTGGGTTTGGTTCAATCACAGCTGGGGAAATGTAGCCAACCGGCAGATGGGATATTTCAAGAAAAACGGTTCAGGTTTTCCGATTGATGAAGGGTTGATATTAACGACAGGTACGGTATCATCAGCCATGGGGCCAAACAATATGGAAAATATGTCGCAACTGATGGTTTACGGTGCCACCGATCCCGATCTTACAAACATCTCGGGCCAGCCGATGAATGATGCATCGGTACTGGAGTTTGATTTTGTTCCGGCTGGTAATACCATGGAATTCAAATATGTGTTCTCATCCGAAGAATACCTGGAATATGTTAATACAGCCTTCAATGATGCTTTTGGCTTTTTCCTGAGTGGCCCCGGAATCAACGGGCCTTACCACAACAGTGCGGTTAACCTCGCTTTGCTGCCCAACGGTGATCCTGTTACAATCAACACCATCCATCCGTCAGGTACCAATATCATCGGCCAGAATTATCTCGCACAAAACGATGAATACTATATTGATAACCCCATTGGCAGCCTCACTTACCAGTACGATGGCGGTACAGTAGTATTGACTGCTACATACCCGGTTATACCCTGCCAGACCTATCATATTAAGTTAAGTGTAGCCGACGCCTACGACCAGGAGTTTGATGGTGCAGTATTCCTGGCAGCGAAAAGCTTTAACTCCGGCAACCTGATTTTAAAAAATTATGGCAACAGCATCGAAGGATTAAATAATGTTTTTGAGGGTTGCACCGGGAGTTTCAGGATTGAACGCAGTGACCCTGATGTTTCGAAAGACCTGGAACTATACCTTGAACTTTCAGGAACATGTACAAACGGTGTAGATATCAAGACTACCGACGATCAGCCATTCCCATCAACCGTCATCATTCCTGCCAATGTTCAGTATGTCGATATTCCCTATTATGCCGTAACTGATGGTATCCCTGATAATGGCGAAACGCTGATCATAAGTATTCTGACAACATGTCCGTGTGTAGCTAATTTAGCCTATGTTTCAGAGACCATCAACATCCATGAACAGTTTTCGATAAGTTCTGTTGTGGCAACCGATGCCATATGTCACGACCAGAGCAATGGAACACTGACGGTGAATTGCACAGGTGGATCGGGCTACTACCAGTACTCCATAAACAATGGTGTGACCTGGCAAAATTCAAACATTATCAGCAATTTAGCTCCCGGTACTTATACAGTTAAGGTTCGCGATGTAGGAAGTTGTCTTAACATGGTAACCGGTACGGCCAGCATCGGCAATCCGCCTGCTATTGTTGCCAACGCCGGCAGCAATGTAACCATATGCAGCGGCCAAAGCACCCAACTTAACGGCTCTGGCGGGGCCCTTTACAGCTGGTCGCCGGCAACAGGCCTCAGCGCTACCAATATTGCAAATCCGGTAGCAAATCCATCATCAACTACAATTTACACTCTTACTGTAACCAATGCAGCGGGATTATGCCCTTCAACGGCAAATGTCACAGTATTTGTTAACCCAAGCCCAGTCGCTACGATTTCGCCTGCAATTCCTGAGATATGCAAAGGCAGCAGCGTGACTCTTACAGCGGGCGGAGGTACATCCTATTCCTGGAACCCGGGTGGTGCAACCACAGCTTCTATAACGGTTTCACCGGCAATAAGTACAAACTACACCGTAACAGCAACAGCATCAAATGGTTGTTCAAATCAACAATCTGTTCTGGTGGTGGTAAAAGACACACCGTTAACTTTTAACATTACAGGCGGAGGAACCATTTGCTCAAGTTCGACAGGCACACCTGTTGGGCTCTCTGGTTCGCAAACCGGGGTTCTGTACCAGCTAAAACTTAACGGCAACAACACCGGTTCGCCGGTTTCAGGAACAGGTTCAGCCATTTCCTTTGGCAACCAAACTGCTGCCGGGACATACACCGTGGTTGCGACAAACACTTCAACATCTTGTACAAGCAACATGACCGGCAGTGTGACCATTATAGTAAATACAACACCGGCTGCACCTACCATTGGTACAATCACACAGCCTACCTGCACAGTAGCTACGGGTAGTGTACAATTGAACGGATTACCCACAGGAACCTGGACAATAAACCCCGGTGCCATTACAGGCTCAGGAACCAGTTATACAATTACCGGATTGACCAGCGGGACATATAACTTCACTGTTACCAATTCATTGGGATGTACATCTGCTGCTTCGGCAAATGCGGTAATTAATTCACAGCCTGCTACTCCGGCAGCCCCTGTATTAACTTCCATAGTCCAGCCAACTTGTTCATTGGCAACAGGCAGTGTTACCCTTACCGGGTTGCCGGCAGGAAGCTGGGTGATTGATCCGGGTGCCATTGCAGGCAGCGGGACTAGCAAAACGATTACCGGGCTTGCATCAGGTACATACTATTTTACAGTCACCAATGCGGTAGGATGCATAAGTCCGACATCAGCGGCTGCATTGATCAATGTTCAACCTGTAACCCCTTCGGTACCGGTTGTGGGTACTATAACACAACCAACCTGTTCAACCGCAACCGGCAGCGTTGTACTCAGCGGTCTGCCTTCGGGCAACTGGATATTAAATCCGGGAGGAATAACCGGTAATACAACCACTAAAACAATCACAAATCTTACGCCCGGAACCTATTCATATACTGTTACCAATGCCGATGGATGCACTTCGGGGGCAACCACGCCCATAACCATAACTGCAGTAACTCCTGCTGCTCCAAGTGTAGGTACCATAACCCAACCAACATGTACGGTCTCAACGGGAAGTGTAATTTTATCCGGATTACCATCAGGAACGTGGACCATCAATCCCGGTAATGTAAATGGAAGCGGTTCAAGCGTAACAATTACCGGCCTTACTGCGGGTACCTACAATTTCACTCTGACCAACAGCCTTGGATGTACATCAGCGGCAACATCCAATGTTACGATAAATGCCCAGCCGGCGACACCGGCTCCGCCCTCAGTTGGAACCATAACCCAGCCCACCTGTTCGTTAGCAACCGGCAGCGTTGTTTTATCCGGATTACCGGCTGGCACATGGACAATAAACCCTGGTGCGATTTCGGGAACAGGCAGCAGCTATACGATTTCGGGTTTACCAACAGGAACCTACACCTATACAGTAACCAATTCGGCAGGTTGCACATCCACTGCCTCCGCGGCCATTATCATTAATTCACAGCCTGTTACCCCAACAGCACCTGTAATTGGGACAATCACTCAACCAACATGTTCACTCGCAACCGGTAGCGTTGTAATTAGTGGTTTGCCTTCTGGATCGTGGATATTAAATCCCGGTTTAATAAGCGGAAATACCGGTAGTACAACAATCTCAGGTTTATCGCCGGGCACTTATAATTTCACAGTAACCAATTCAGTTGGTTGCACGTCGGCAGGATCGGCCAGCGTAGTTATAAATGCGCAACCGGTTACTCCTTCGGCGCCCACAATTGGAACTATTACTCAGCCTACCTGCACCGTTGCAACAGGCAGTGTAGTTTTAAACGGCTTACCTTCCGGCAGTTGGACGATCAATCCCGGAGCCATTACCGGGACCGGCACAAGCAAAACAATTACCGGATTAGCAACAGGCACTTATAATTATAGTGTTACCAATTCATCGGGCTGCACTTCGGCTCTATCGGCAAACATTGTCATCAATGCACAGCCTGCATCTCCGGCAGCACCTATTGTTGGAACCATCACTCATCCGACATGCACGGTTTCAACAGGAAGTGTTGTATTGAGCGGTTTGCCAGCCGGAACCTGGACAATAAATCCCGGAGCAATTTCAGGTTCGGGGGCCAGCACCACTGTAACAGGATTAAGTGCCGGAACCTACACCTTTACTGTTATCAATGCTTCGGGATGTACTTCAGCAGCTTCGGGCGCCGTTGTAATAAATACACAGCCTGTAACACCTGCTGCACCTTCCATTTCATCTATTGTTCAGCCCACCTGCAGCATTGCAACCGGAAGTGTGAACCTGAGCGGTCTGCCATCAGGTACCTGGACATTAAATCCGGGCGGTATTGCAGGATCCGGCACGACCTACTCGATTTCAGGGCTTGTTGCCGGCACCTACAATTATACGGTAACGAATTCATCAGGATGTACCTCAGGAGTTTCGGCCAATATTGTTATAAACGCACAACCTGCAACACCTTCGGCACCGGTTGTCGGGACAATCACCCATCCAACCTGCACTGTAGCTACAGGAAGTGTTGTTCTGAGCGGATTGCCAGCAGGAAGCTGGACTATTAATCCGGGTGCCATAACCGGTTCAAGCACAAGTTATACCGTAACAAGCTTGTTACCTGGAACATACTCTTTCACCGTTACAAACTCTTCGGGATGTACTTCTCCTGCTTCGTCAAGCGCAGTGATTAATGCACAACCTGTTACCCCACCAGCACCTGCTGTTGGCACAATAGTTCAACCGACATGTTCGGTGGCTACCGGAGCGGTAACGCTTAATAACCTGCCGGCAGGCTCCTGGACGATAAATCCCGGCGCCATAGCAGGGACAGGAACGAGTACAACTATTTCGGGTTTAAGCGCCGGAACATACAACTACACAGTGACTAATGCAGTAGGATGTACTTCGGCGGCTTCGGCCAATATTATTATCAATACCCAACCCGCAACACCAACGGCCCCGGTTGTAGGAACCATAACCCAGCCAAGTTGCACTGTTTCGACCGGAAGTGTAGTACTCAGCGGCTTGCCGGCTTCGGGCACGTGGACAATTAATCCCGGATCAATTACAGGTACGGGTACAAGTAAAACAATAACCGGCTTGGCAACAGGCACATACAATTTTACTGTTACCAGCGCTGCCGGCTGTATATCACCGGCTTCAGCAAATGTTGTTATTAATGCCCAGCCACCGGTTCCTGCTCCACCGACTGCCGGGGCAATTACACATCCAACCTGTACGGTGGCAACCGGAAGTATTGTTCTTAACGGTCTTCCTTCGGGAACCTGGACCGTGAATCCGGGCGCTGTTTCAGGAAGCGGTTCGAGTGTTACTATTAACAATCTATCGCCGGGTTCCTACACATTTACAGTCACCAATTCGGTAGGATGTACTTCGGCTGCTTCGTTAATAATGGTGATTAACGCACAGCCTGCAACACCATCGGCTCCGGGAGTAGGCACTATTACGCAATTAACGTGTACAACCGTTACGGGTAGTGTAGTGCTAACAGGTTTACCATCGGGCACCTGGACAATTAATCCCGGATCAATAACAGGCAGCGGGTCAAGCACAACAATATCCGGACTGGTTCCCGGAACATACTCCTTTACAGTGACTAATGCATCAGGCTGTACCTCGCCTGCTTCGGCCAATGTGGTAATAAATTCTCATCCCGGTACGCCGCCGGCTCCTGTTGTTGATGTAATTACGCAGCCCACCTGTGAAGTTGCGACCGGTAGCGTGCTGCTAACCGGGTTACCTGCAGGAAACTGGATTGTAAACCCCGGAAATATTTCCGGAACCGGCAATAGTATTCTGATTACCGGCTTAGTGGCAGGAACTTACAATTATACTGTGACAAATTATGCTGGATGCGTATCGGCACCTTCGGCAAATGTTGTAATTATTGCCAATGGTGGAACTCCTGCTACACCCAATGTTGTTTCTATTACCCAACCATCCTGTACTGTAGCTACAGGCAGCGTAACACTAGGAGGTTTACCGGAAGGTACATGGACTATCAATTCGGGTGGAATAACAGGCACGGGTTCAACCTATACAATATCAGGATTGGCCCCCGGAACTTATACATTTACTGTTACCAATGCCCTTGGATGCGTGTCATTGTCAACAATTGAAATTGTTATTAACCCACAGCCACCAACACCTGCTACTCCTGTTGTGGGAACTGTTACGCAGCCAACTTGCGCTGTTTCGACAGGAACAGTGGTACTTAGCGGACTGCCTGAAGGAACATGGACGATAAACCCGGGAGTAATAACCGGAACAGGTGCAAGCAAAACCATAACCGTTTCACCCGGAACGTATAATTTTACTGTCACCAATTCTTCGGGATGCACTTCAGCACCAACAGCTAATGTAACCATCATTCAGGCTACCCCAAATGCCCCGGTAATTGGCACCATAACACAGCCAACATGTTCTGTTGCAACAGGATCGGTTGTTCTTAACGGATTACCAGCAGGAAACTGGATCATTAATCCCGGATCAATTTCAGGATCAGGATCGAGTTATACTGTTACCGGCCTGGCAGCAGGCACATATACCTTTAGGGTTACCAATTCAATGGGTTGTGTATCGCCTGCTTCGAACCAGGTAGTCATTAATTCGCAGCCTGTAACACCCACGGCACCCGTTGTGGGCACAATTACGCAGCCAACCTGCGCTGTTGCTACCGGCAGTGTAGTGCTAAGCGGTCTCCCCGCAGGCGCCTGGACAATTAACCCGGGAGGAATTACAGGTTCCGGATCATCGAAAACAGTTTCAGGCCTGGCTGCAGGGACATATAATTTTACCGTTACCAATGCATCGGGCTGTATGTCTCCTGCTTCGGCTTCAGTCGTGATTAACGTACAACCTGTTACTCCGGCTGCTCCTGTTATTGGCACAATAACGCAGCCCAGTTGTACCGTGGCAACCGGAAGTATTGAACTGACAGGGCTTCCGGCAGGAAACTGGATCATCAATCCCGGGAACATCAGCGGATCGGGATCTAATTATACTATCTCAGGGCTGGTAGCCGGAACATACAGTTATACGGTTACAAATTCGCAGGGTTGCACATCTGCAGCCTCATCCAATGTGGTGATAATTGCCAATCCCGGCACACCTTCCTCTCCCGTGGCAGGCTCAATTGTTCAGCCTACCTGCACCACCGCTACAGGCAGTGTCACCCTTACAGGATTACCGGCCGGCGACTGGATTATCAATCCTGGTGCAATAACAGGTAACTCAACAAGTACAACCATTTCGGGTCTGGCTACAGGTACATATACATTTACTGTAACGAATTCATTCGGATGCATATCGCTGCCATCAGCCAATGTTGTAATAAATGCTCAACCAGTAACACCATCGGCACCGGTGGTAGGAACAATAACCCAGCCAACCTGTTCAACCTCAACAGGCAAAGTAGTATTAAGCGGATTACCTTCAGGTAACTGGATCATCAACCCGGGCAATATATCAGGATCGACACTTACCAGAACTCTCACCGGATTGACTCCCGGCACGTATAACTTCACCGTTACAAATGCTGCAGGATGTACTTCGACACCAAGTAACAATGTGGTAATCAATGCTCAGCCTCCAACACCTGCAGCACCTACCATCGGAACAATAACTCAAACAAGCTGTTCGTCATCAACCGGCAGTGTTGAACTTACGGGATTGCCTTCAGGTAACTGGACAATCAATCCCGGAGCCATTACCGGCAATACTTCAACCAAAGTAATATCAGGACTGGTTGCCGGCACTTATACTTTTACAGTAACCAATTCGGTCGGTTGTACTTCAGTTGCTTCAGCAAGTTTGGTTATTAATGCCCAGCCTGTAACTCCTGCGGCACCTATTGTTGGAACCATAACACAACCAACGTGCACAGTTGCTACAGGAAGTGTAGTATTGAACGGGCTGCCAACAGGTACCTGGACCATAAATCCCGGCGGAATTTCAGGGACAGGCAGCAGTAAAAGCATCACCGGTCTTGCCACCGGTACCTATAATTTTACTGTTACCAATGCTGCAGGATGCACATCGGTGTCTTCGGCCAATGTTGTGATTAACGCCCAGCCTGTTACACCTACTGCACCTACTGTTGGTACAATAACTCAACCAACCTGCACAGTTGCAACAGGAAGCGTGATATTAAACGACCTGCCTTCGGGAACCTGGACTATCAATCCCGGAGCAATCAGCGGCTCAGGCTCAAGCAAAACGGTAACCGGTCTGGCTGCCGGAACATACAACTTTACGGTAACGAATTCGGCAGGATGTGCATCAGCCCCTTCATCCAGTGTTGTTATCAATGCACAGCCACCCACACCGGTTAGGCCAGCAGTAGGCACTATAACGCAGCCCACCTGTTCGGTTTCAACCGGTAGTGTTGTGCTTTCCGATCTGCCTTCAGGCAACTGGATTCTGAATCCTGGCGCAATTGCCGGCAATACTTCCAGTTATACGGTTTCGGGATTAACCGCAGGAACCTATAATTTCACAGTAACAAATTCATCAGGCTGCACTTCGGCAGCATCTAATAATGTTGTTATTAATGCACAGCCTGCCACACCAACAGCACCGGTAATCGGGACTATAACACAACCAACCTGCACCGTTGCTACCGGAAGCGTAGTATTATCAGGATTGCCTTCAGGTACCTGGACAATAAATCCCGGTGCTGTAACTGGCACAGGATCATCGAAAACCATTACCGGGTTAGCTTCCGGATCATACAATTTTACTGTTACCAATGCATCCGGATGTACTTCGGCTGCATCAGCGATAGTGGTTATTAATGCTCAGCCGGTAACACCTTCTTCACCCATTATTGCTTCAATGGTTCAACCTACATGTTCAGAAGGGACAGGCTCGATAGAACTTAGCGGATTGCCTGCCGGTAACTGGATTGTAAATCCCGGAGCTATTGCAGGATCGGGAAGCAATCTCACCCTTACGGGAATTGTCCCGGGAACGTACACCTACACCGTCACTAACACCGTGGGCTGCACTTCGGCAGCGTCAGCAAATGCTGTTATTAATCCTCAACCAGTTACACCTGCGGCTCCATCGGTTGGATCAATAACCCAGCCGACCTGCTCAGTTTCAACAGGCAGTGTAATACTTACAGGTTTGCCAGCAGGCAGTTGGATTATAAATCCCGGTTCGATAACCGGTTCCGGATCAAGTTATACTATGTCGGGACTGGTGGCAGGAACATATACATTCACTGTTACCAATTCTGCCGGGTGCACCTCACAGGCATCGGCCAACATTTTGATCAATCCCCAACCTGCTACTCCAACAGCACCAACAGTTGGAACCATTACCCAACCTACCTGCACCGTATCAACAGGCAATGTTGTCCTCAGCGGCTTACCATCAGGAAACTGGACGCTGAACCCGGGGGCCATTTCGGGAACCGGTATAACGTGGACAGTAACAGGCCTGATTCCAGGTACATACAATTTTACTGTTACCAATGCTTCCGGATGTATTTCACCTGCATCGGCAAATGTTGTCATCAATACTCAACCGGTGACACCGTCAGCACCTGCAATTGGAACCATTGTTCAACCAGGCTGCTCAACCCCAACCGGGAGCATTGAGTTGACGGGGCTTCCGGCAGGAGACTGGATACTGAATCCTGGAACCTTGTCAGGAAATACTCTAAGTATAACTTTATCAGGAGTAGCACCTGGAAATCATACTTATACAGTGACCAATTCATTAGGATGTAACTCTTCGGCATCTCCAACAGTTGTGATAAATGCTCAACCGCCAACACCAACTGCACCAGTAATAGGTACAATAACACAGCCAACCTGTACGGTATCAACCGGCAGTGTTGTGCTAAATGGTTTACCTTCTGGCAATTGGGTGATCGATCCCGGAAATATTATCGGCTCAGGGAATAGTCACACCATTTCGGGTCTGGCCACAGGAACACACAATTTTACTGTCACAAATAACTTCGGATGTACATCAGCAACTTCGGCAAATGTGATCATCGATGCACAGCCTGTTACCCCATCAGCACCAGTAGTGGGATTGATCACTCATCCAACCTGTACAGTGGCTACGGGAAGTGTGGTGCTAAGTGGTTTACCAGCAGGCAATTGGATTATTGAACCGGGAGGAATAACCGGAAACGCGGTCGAAGCAACAATATCTTTCCTTTCGCCGGGTATTCATGCTTTTACAGTGACCAACTCGGTTGGTTGCACATCGGCAGCATCAGAAAACGTGATTATTAATTCGCAGCCACCAACACCAGGTGCACCCATCGTAGATCATATCGACCAGCCGTCGTGTTCGGTCGGCACAGGGAGTTTAGTGCTTACAGGCTTGCCTTCGGGCAATTGGATTATATATCCGGGAAATATTAGTGGTTCGGGATCAGTAACTACGATTTCGGGCTTAACACCTGGTACGTATAACTTTACAGTTACGAATGAATATGGCTGCATTTCAGCCCCAGCCAATGATGCTGTAATACATCAGCAACCCGAAACTCCTGCCACACCTGTAATCAGTTCGGTGGTTCAGCCTACCTGTACGGTTGCTGTTGGCAGCATAACTTTAGGGAATCTTCCTTCGGGAGTTTGGGTGATAAATCCGCTGGGCATCTCAGGAATTGGCTCAAGTAAAACCTTAACGAATCTGAACCCTGGCACTTACAGTTTCACTGTGACAAATAGTGTGGGATGTATTTCGGCGCCTACGCCCGACGTGGTAATAAATGAACAACCGGTGACCCCGGCTGCCCCCATCTTAAACTCTATCATTAACCCGACCTGCACGGTTCCGACAGGGAGTGTCATTCTTTCAGGATTACCCGGTGGAACGTGGACACTGAACCCCGGCGGAATAACCGGAAATACTACAACAGCAACTATATCAGGATTAGTCCCCGGTGCTTATCTGTTTACTGTTTCCAATTCATCGGGATGCACTTCTGATCCTTCTGTCAATATTATTATTGATCCTCAGCCTCTAATCCCTCCAGCACCAATTATCAGCGCTGTAATGCAAACAACCTGTTTCTCAGGTACCGGAACAATAGTTTTGAGTGGCTTGCCCAACCGAAACTGGATTGTGAATCCGGGTGGAATTACCGGCAATACGCCAACATTGACTATTCCCAACCTGGCACCGGGTACATACAGCTTTACCGTTACAAAACTTGGAGGATGTACTTCGCTGCCTTCGGCCACTGTAGTGATAAATCCTCAACCGCCAACACCTCCAGCACCAACAATCGGCTCAGTGACACAACCCGCTTGTGCCGGAAATACCGGATCGTTCGCTATTTCGGCTCCTGCAGGAAGCGGCATAACATACAGCATCAACGGAACAACTTATTCCAATACCACAGGCATTTTCACAGGATTATCCGCGGGAACCTATAATGTAACCGCGAAAAATGCCGATGGATGCATATCAACAGCTACAGAAGTGACTATTAACCCGCCGCCGCCTGCTTTAACCGTAAATCCTCCGGCTGTAACCGACATCAGTTGTATTGGCAGTTCCGACGGGAAAATTGTTATTGCTGCAACAGGCGGCACAGGAACTATCTCATATTCAATCAATCCAAATGTTGGTAATCAGTCTCCGTCGGGAACATTTAATAACCTCGTTCCGGGAACATACACAATCACAGTGACGGATGCAAACGGATGTTCGACAACAACCGGCGCTACCGTTGGAACTGTACCAGATTTTATTATGCCATCAATAACCTGCCCTGATGACATTACAATGGATGTAACCTCGGGCTGCAGCCAGATGATTGCCATACCTGATCCGGCATATTCCGATAACTGCTCAGTAACTACACTTACCTGGGTTATGAGCGGAGCAACATCAGGAAATTCAGCTGTTACCGGTGTGAATACATTAGGAACTCAAACGTTCAATGTTGGCGTTACGAATATCATTTATATTGCAAAAGATGCAGCCGGCAACAGTGTAAGCTGCTCATTTACTGTGACTTTAGTTGATAACATTGACCCTACCGTGATCTGCGCAGTAGAAAGAAACATCAATGGCTGCAGCACTTCGGTGATCACATCGCCGGCATATTCGGATGTTAATGCATCATCCTCATTAGCTGAATTCAGTAACACAATTAATCAGGGAAGCGCGACCGATAACTGCAGTATTGCCTCTGTAGCATACATTGATGCTCAGACTGGTAGTTGTCCGATTACTGTTACCAGGACCTGGACGATTACAGATGCTGCAGGAAACGCTACAAATTGTCAGCAAACAATCAATATCCACGATGATATTGCACCAGCGATCAATTGTCCGGCATCGGTTGAATTAACTGCCAATGCGGGAAATACCTATGTCGGGCCTTTTGGAAATGCGACTGCAACTGATAATTGTGATCCGAATCCTGTTATCAGCAACAATGCCCCGGCAGCCTTCCCGCTTGGACCGACAACCGTCACGTGGACGGCTACTGATCAATGCGGAAATATTTCCTCCTGTAACCAAACAGTTACTGTAAGTTCTTCACAAATCATTGCAAATGATGATCTTGGCACAATTGTAAACGGATATACCGGGGGAACAAGCGTATCTAATATTCTGTCGAATGACTTACTGAATGGTTCAGTAGTGAATCCTCCTGAAATTATTCTGACTTTCATTTCTTCGACGAATCCCGGTATTACATTGAACGGTACCTCGGTACTTGTTGCCTCTGGGACTCCTGCCGGAACATACTATCTCACCTACCAGATATGTGAGGCTTATAACCCGACCAACTGCGATCAGGCTATTGTCACCGTCTCCGTATCGGCAGCTTCTATCATCGCCAACGATGATGCCGGTTCCCTCGTGAATGGTTATGCCGGCGGCGTGTCGATTACCAACGTACTGGGCAATGACCTGCTCAACGGCGCTCCTGTCGTGCCTTCGGAAGTGATCCTTACTTTCGTGTCGTCGACCAATCCCGGTGTGACTTTGAGTGGCGCTGATGTTGTCGTTGCCCCTGGAACACCCGCAGGTTCTTATGTCCTCACTTACCAGATTTGTGAAGCCCTGAACCCGACCAACTGCGATCAGGCTATTGTCACCGTATCTGTGTCGGCGGCTTCTATCATCGCCAACGATGATGCCGGTTCCCTTGTGAATGGTTATGCCGGCGGCGTGTCGTTTACCAACGTACTGGGCAACGACCTGCTCAACGGCGCTCCTGTCGTGCCTTCGGAAGTGATCCTTACCTTCGTCTCTTCTACAAACCCGGGCGTTTCGCTCTCGGGCGCCAATGTGGTGGTTGCCCCGGGAACACCCGCAGGTTCTTATGTGTTGACTTACCAGATTTGTGAAGCCCTGAACCCTACCAACTGCGACCAGGCCATTGTCACCGTCTCTGTGTCGGCGGCTTCTATCATCGCCAACGATGATGCCGGTTCCCTTGTGAATGGCTATGCCGGTGGCGTGTCGTTTACCAACGTATTGGGCAACGACCTGCTCAACGGCGCTCCTGTCGTGCCTTCGGAAGTGATACTTACCTTCGTGTCTTCTACCAACCCGGGCGTTTCGCTCTCGGGCGCCAATGTGGTGGTTGCCCCTGGAACACCCGCAGGTTCATATGTTCTCACTTACCAGATTTGTGAAGCCCTGAACCCGACCAACTGCGACCAGGCTATTGTCACCGTATCTGTGTCGGCAGCTTCCATCATCGCCAACGATGATGCCGGTTCCCTCGTGAATGGTTATGCCGGCGGCGTGTCGTTTACAAACGTATTGGGCAACGACCTGCTCAACGGCGCTCCTGTCGTGCCTTCGGAAGTGATACTTACCTTCGTGTCTTCTACCAACCCGGGCGTTTCGCTCTCGGGCGCCAATGTGGTGGTTGCCCCTGGAACACCCGCAGGTTCATATGTTCTCACTTACCAGATTTGTGAAGCTCTGAACCCGACCAACTGCGACCAGGCTATTGTCACCGTATCTGTGTCGGCAGCTTCCATCATCGCCAACGATGATGCCGGTTCCCTCGTGAATGGTTATGCCGGCGGCGTGTCGTTTACAAACGTATTGGGCAACGACCTGCTCAACGGCGCTCCTGTCGTGCCTTCGGAAGTGATACTTACCTTCGTGTCTTCTACCAACCCGGGCGTTTCGCTCTCGGGCGCCAATGTGGTGGTTGCCCCGGGAACACCCGCAGGTTCTTATGTGTTGACTTACCAGATTTGTGAAGCCCTGAACCCGACCAACTGCGATCAGGCCATTGTCACCGTATCTGTGTCGGCGGCTTCAATCATCGCCAACGATGATGCCGGTTCCCTCGTGAATGGTTATGCCGGCGGCGTGTCGTTTACCAACGTATTGGGCAACGACCTGCTCAACGGAGCTCCTGTCGTGCCTTCGGAAGTGATCCTTACTTTCGTGTCGTCGACCAATCCCGGTGTGACTTTGAGTGGCGCTGATGTTGTCGTTGCTCCTGGTACACCTGTCGGAAATTATACCCTTACTTACCAGATTTGTGAAGCCCTCAACCCGACCAACTGCGATCAGGCTATTGTCACCGTATCTGTGTCGGCGGCTTCTATCATCGCCAACGATGATGCCGGTTCCCTCGTGAATGGTTATGCCGGCGGCGTGTCGTTTACCAACGTATTGGGCAACGACCTGCTCAACGGAGCTCCTGTCGTGCCTTCGGAAGTGATCCTTACCTTCGTCTCTTCTACAAACCCGGGCGTTTCGCTCTCGGGCGCCAATGTGGTGGTTGCCCCGGGAACACCCGCAGGTTC
>JAKLFM010000026.1 GCA_022711175.1 Bacteroidota bacterium
GTAATGTATATTTGAAAAATATGTATTTTTGCGCCCTTTGAAATGAATTCCCTGTTGTCCGGTCATATATATGATGATTCACTTACCAGGATGTTTAAGCTTTTGTAATTTTCTGCAGGGAGCATTTTACTTTTTAAAAGCAAGGAATCATTCGCTATCCCATCCTTATGGAGATGAAAAATATTAAGAAAGTACTCATCGCCAATCGCGGTGAAATTGCTGTGCGCATCATGCGTTCGTGCCGCGAGATGGGCATTCATACAGTAGCCGTATTCAGCGATGCCGACCGCACAGCATTGCATGTGCGTTATGCCGGCGAAGCCTATCATATTGGAGCTGCACCTTCGGCCGAGAGTTATCTCAACATCGAGAAAATCATCGAAGTTGCAAAATTGTCAAAATCGGAGGCCATACATCCGGGGTATGGTTTCTTATCTGAAAATGCTACTTTTTCGAGGCGCTGTCGCGAAGAGGGCATCATTTTTATTGGCCCATCACCCGAAGCCATCGAAGGCATGGGCGACAAAATCACTGCCCGCAAAACCATGATAGCCGCCGGTGTTCCCGTTGTACCAGGCACTACCGAAAAAGTAAGCACCGAAGATGAAGCATTAAACATCATCGCTGAAATCGGTTTGCCTGTGATGATTAAAGCATCAGCCGGTGGCGGTGGTAAAGGGATGAGGCTGGTGAAAAAAGAAAGTGATATCGTAAGTTCGCTTCGTGCCGCACGTTCTGAAGCTAAAAGTGCCTTCGGAGACGATTCCATTTACATTGAAAAATATATCGAATCGCCTCACCATATTGAATTCCAGGTACTTGCCGACAGGTTTGGAAACACTGTTCATCTGTTTGAACGTGAATGTTCGGTGCAACGCCGCCATCAAAAGGTGGTTGAAGAAACCCCTTCACCCGTTATGACTCCCGAAGTACGCAAAATTATGGGCGATTATGCGGTAGCGGCTGCAAAGGCAGTGAATTATGAAGGCGCCGGCACCATTGAGTTCATCATGGACGATAACCTTAACTTCTATTTCCTCGAGATGAATACCCGCCTGCAGGTTGAACACCCGATTACCGAACGTGTCGTTGGTGTTGACCTAGTGAAGGAGCAAATTCGCATTGCCGATGGCCGTGCGTTGCCTTTCAGGCAGGAAGACCTTCACCAGACAGGTCATGCCATCGAGTGCCGTATTTATGCCGAAGACACTGATAACAACTTCATGCCGAACCCCGGAACCATCACCCACATCACCGAACCTCACGGGCTTGGCATCCGCTGCGACGGTTATGTTTATCCCGGCTACACCATTCCCATTTATTACGATCCTATGATCAGTAAACTCATCGTGTGGGACAAGTCACGCCAGGAAGCCATCAGCCGTATGAAAAGAGCCCTGTACGAATACAAAATCACGGGCGTAAAAACCTCGATCAAATTCCTCGAACGCATAATGGATGCCGTTGAGTTCCGCGAAGGCCGGTATAATACGCACTTTATTGAGAATAACCTGAAATACCTGCTCAGCGATACCGAATGCGATATGTATTGTGAGGACCTTGCGCTTATTGCCACATATATTGAGCATAAGGAAAAGATCGAAAAAATTGAGCAGACTATCTCCCCGGCAACTGTTCGTCACGGCAGCGACTGGAAGCATTATGGAAGGCGTTATGGATCACTGCGTTTGTAGCAACGTTTTTCAGTTGTTTCCTAAACAGGCTTAATCAATTGGATATCAGTAAATCAGAATTATGGAACTTGAACTGAAAGTAAACGATCGTACGGCAAAAATCAGGGAATTGAAACGCGAAGGAAATATCCTTACAGTAGCGGTTGACGATAAAATATTTGAAGTTGACCTGGTAAAGGTTGGCAGACGTGATTACTCTGTGCTATACAAGGGTAAGTCATACAACATCGGGGTGATTGAAGGCCGCGAGCCCAAACACTACTCGGTCAATACCTTTTACTTCGGCTATGATATTGAAGTGGTGGATGCCGAAACAAGGTACATTGAAAGCCGTGAACAGGCGGGGCACCACCATGCAGGTTCCGAAGTGCGCTCACCAATGCCCGGTAAAGTAGTGAAAGTTCTCGTGAAACCGGGAGATGCAGTTGAAGCCGGGCAAACGGTAGTCATAGTCTCGGCTATGAAAATGGAAAGCGAATTTAAAGCACCAAAATCCGGAGTGGTTTCGGAAGTGCCTGTTCGGGAAGGTGATACGGTTGACGGAAACCAGGTTATGGTTGTAGTGGATTAGTGCCAATCACTTTTATCAATAGCAAAACTTCAAAGCCGCAATTTATTAATCAGAAAATTAACGATTGAATATGTCAACCCTCAACGATAAATTCAGGAAACTCGAAAACAAACATACCGAAGCCGAACTGGGAGGCGGCCAGGACCGTATTGACCGCCAGCATGCTGCAGGCCGCAAAACAGCCCGCGAACGCATTACCGACCTTGTTGATTCAGGTACTTTTGTTGAACTCGATAAGTTTGTGGTGCACCGTTCGCGCGATTTCGGTATGGAGAAAAACCTCATTGCCGGCGATGGGGTTGTATCGGGCTACGGTAAAATTGATGGCAGGCTGGTGTATGTTTTTGCCCAGGATTTCACAGTATTTGGCGGTACAATGAGCCGTGCCAATGCCGATAAGATTGTGAAAATCATGGACCTGGCAGTAAAAATGGGCGCCCCTGTCATTGGCCTCAACGATTCGGGTGGCGCACGCATTCAGGAAGGCGTCGAGAGCCTTGCCGGATATGCCGATATTTTTTACCGCAACGTGATGAGTTCAGGGGTAATACCGCAAATCTCGGCCATTCTGGGACCTTGTGCCGGCGGCGCCGTGTATTCACCTGCCATTACTGATTATATAATTATGGTGAAAGATTCGAGTTACATGTTTGTTACCGGGCCCGATGTCATCAAAACCGTTACACACGAAGAAGTAACCAAGGAAGAACTTGGCGGGGCGCTGGCTCATAACACCAAAAGCGGAGTAGCTCACCTTACCGCGGAAAACGACGAACATGCCATGATGATGATTCGCGAGTTATTGAGTTATCTGCCGTCGAACAACATGGAGGATGCGCCGATGAAGCCTTGCCTCGACGATATTAACCGTGAGGATGAAAAACTCGATATCATGGTGCCCGAAGATCCCAACAAGCCTTACGATATGAAGGAAATCATCAGGGTGGTGGTTGACAGCCATAACTTCTTTGAAATACAACCCTTGTATGCTCCCAATATTGTAGTAGGATTTGCAAGGCTGGGCGGCCGTAGCGTGGGAATTGTTGCCAATCAGCCGGCTATGCTGGCTGGTGTGCTCGATATCAGTTCATCCATCAAGGCGGCGCGTTTCGTTAGGTTCTGCGATGCTTTCAATATACCGTTGGTCACGTTTGTCGATGTGCCCGGATTCCTGCCGGGAACAGCCCAGGAATTTGGCGGAATTATCAAGCATGGTGCAAAGTTGTTGTATGCTTTTGCCGAAGCTACTGTTCCAAAAATTACCCTCATCACCCGCAAGGCTTACGGTGGCGCCTACGATGTTATGAGCAGCAAACACATCGGCGCCGATGTGAATTTTGCTTTTCCTACAGCCGAAATAGCCGTAATGGGTGCCGATGGCGCCGTGAGCATCATTCACCGCGACAAACTGAGTGACGAAGACAGGACAAAGGCAGTGGAAGATTATCGCGAAACTTTTGCCAACCCTTATAAAGCCGCCGAGTTAGGGTATATTGACGAAATCATCTATCCAAGGCACACGCGCAATAAACTCATCCAGGCACTTGAAATGACGCAGAATAAGCGGAAAACCAACCCGCCCAAGAAGCACGGGAATATTCCCTTATAAATGCGCTTGAACCTTTTGTGCTGTGCTTTTAACGGTCACAAAATCAAGCATATTCATATTTACTTCAACGCCAATACCGGGGCCTGTCGGTACATCCATGGTGCCGTCGGGATTAATGGTAGCCCGGGGTTCCACAATGTCTTCCTTGTAATATTTTTTACTTGCCGAAATGTCGCCGGGCAGGGTGAAATTGGGAAGTGATGCAAGGGCGATATTCCCGGCGCGGCCAATTCCAGATTCAAGCATGCCACCATGCCATACGGGAATATCCATCGAAGCACAATAATCATGAATAAGTTTTGATTCGGTGTAACCACCAACACGTCCTGGTTTGATATTGATGATCCGGCAACTTCCCAATTCAATAGCAGCGCGGGTATCGTCGAGCGAATGGATGCTTTCGTCGAGGCAAATTGAAGTTTTGATTTCGCGCTGCAATTTCGAGTGGTCGTATATATCCTCATAACCAAGAGGTTGTTCGATCAGCGACAGGTCGTATTGGTCCATCTCCCTGAAAAGGCTGATATGGTCGAGCGTGTAAGCCGAATTTGCATCAACCTGGAGGAGTACATCAGGGAAATTACGTCTTAAAGCTTCGACAAACTGCATATCGAGGCCGGGAGCAATCTTAATTTTAATGCGCTGATAGCCTTCGGCAAGGTATCCTTCCACTTTATGGATCAGATCAGGCACCGAATCCTGGATGCCGATACTCACGCCACAGTCAATTTTAGAACGGACGCCGCCGAGCATTTTCGAGAGGGAAATACCTTTTGTTTTAGCGAAAGCATCCCACAAGGCTGCCTCGAGCCCGGCCTTGGCCATCATATGTCCACGCACCTTTGCATAAGCAGCAATGGCTTCATCAACCGAGCTGAGGTCCTTTCCGAGGATTGATGGAATAAGAAAATCATTCAGGATATGCCAGGCTGTAGGTACGGTTTCGTAAGAGTAAAAAGGAGTGCCTTCGGCAACGCTTTCGCCCCAGCCGGTTACGCCTTCGGCATCTACCCTTACAATTATATGCTCTTCGTCGTATTCAGTACCCATAGAGGTTACAAACGGGCTGACAAGGTCCATTTTAATGTGGCGGAGTTCAATTCGATCGATGCGCATGTATGTGTGGGTTAATGGTTTATTAGTAAATGGTTGTTTAGTTAATAGGAAATTGGTTATTAGAATCTGTTTAAGGATAGGGATGTTTTGCCGTTAAAGCGAGGTGCAGGTTATTTGATCACCCTCAGTACAGGGTAGTATGTACCCGTTTTTATGAGATGGGCAAATTGCTTGTATGTGATAAGCCCCAGCATTGATTTAGGTTCAAGTGCCTGGGCTATAAGGTTTGATTTAAGCTGGCCGATCGGAATAAAAACATAGTCGGATGGAGTTACGGGTTCAGCCGGCGATGTTTCAACGATTGGGTTGATAATCATATCTCTTTCAAAATCAATTGAATCAGTATCGCGGATGAAATACCTTTCAATTTTGGGATGCTTCGAGGGCTGGTAATCTTTAAAGTTGATCGTTTGAACACGAAGCCAATCCATCAACTCAGTATTGTTTTTTGCAATGAGGTAGCCAAGAGGTCGTTCTACATCATAGGTCGATTTTACAACCGGCCTGTAGTCGGCTACTTCAACCATAGTGTCAGTTTTTGTTGAACAGGAAACTAAGGGTAATGAGAGTTTTCGGCCGTCAGAAAAATGGCCGGCCTGTACCGAAACATTTTTCCCGGGTTTTGCATTGAGGAGGGTTTTGCGTCCGTCAGTAACCAGCTGTCTTATTTTTTCACCATTCACATAGATGAATTCCAGTAGCGCCATCATACCAGCAGCCTGCGAATCGCAGCGCTTTTGAAGGTTTTCGATATATGTATCCTCGCCATTCATGCCTTCCTGAATAAACGAAACTGTGTTGAGAATGCCGAAACTCTGCCTGCCGTCGTTAATATCAAAAGTGCTGTGGCGTATGTAATCCACTCCCGGAGGGCCCCCGGGGCAGTAAACAAACGAGCTGTATCCCTTATCGCTGATGTATTTCAGAATAAAAGGCGCCGCTTCTTCATTCGAAAACTTCCTTATGTCATCGGCAATATTCACATTGGTATTTACACCCAGTGTTACGGCAGCGTTCTTACGGTAGCCATACTTTTTCCAGTCGTCGCCAAAGGGTGAATATTCATGGACATCCATGGTAACCTCGAAAAGGTATTGTTCAAAAAAGCGGTGGAGGGCTTTTGTTTCGGGTTCAGTGAGTATGAGGTGGTTGCGGTTGAGGTCCATATCATGGGCATTGCGGCGCTTGTTTACTTCCGATCCGTCGGGATTAACCTGAGGGATAATGGTCAGGTCAATCTTTTCAAAAAGATAGCTATTCTCAGGCCTTATCAGCCTGGAGGCCAGCAACAAGGCTCCTTCTTTTCCCGATTGCTCGTTGCCATGCTGTTGGGCTAATATCAAAACTCTGGTTTTTGAATTATCTGCGCCGAATTCTCCTGTTGAAAACTTCAAAGCGTAAAGATTCCGTCCCTCGACAGATTGCCCGATAATTTCAGAACGCATTATGCCGGATGATGAGTCCAACTCATGCACGAAATCTGAAAGCTGGTTGTAGGTGGTTGGTTTGGCAAATTTATTTTTTTCAAGCGGTGTGGCCAGCTCCTGTGAATTAGTGGTCGCGAATAAAGCCATAGCCATCAGAGTTAAAAGTAACTGTTTCATAATCAGCGTTTACAATAATTATCAACCCTTGTTTTCAGTACCCGTTTAATTGCATGGTTACAGTGGGTATGAGCAGTAACCATCCCAAAATAACCAGGATAAGGATAAGTTTCCAGCCCCAGCGGAACCATTTATTGAAGGGTATGCGCGCCATTTCAAGAACACCTATCAATACCCCTGATGTTGGGGTTATAAGGTTGGTAAATCCGTCGCCAATGTGAAAAGCTGTAACGGTAGCCTG
This sequence comes from Bacteroidota bacterium, assembly GCA_022711175.1. Taxonomy (GTDB): domain Bacteria; phylum Bacteroidota; class Bacteroidia; order Bacteroidales; family UBA4417; genus UBA4417. The sequence continues at coordinate 6,836 of JAKLFM010000026.1, forward strand.
TTTCGAGAGGTCAACCATATCGGAGATATCTCGGAGGATAGGCATAATGAGCGCGGCTTTGGCAGTGCCTGAGGTGATGATCATATTGAGCCCGGACTGAAAAACATACATCAGCGAAAGCGTGGCGATTTTTCCTGTTCCCGCGATCGCATTTGATATGCTGTACAGGATTGTATCAATAATTTTACCGTCTTCCAGGATTACAATGATGCCACCGGCAAGCCCAACCACCAGCGCAGCCGACATAATATCTTTGGCGCCGGCAACAAATGAACGGGTAATCTCGTTGGCATCCTTGCCCATAGCAATCCCGGCAACTATTGCCATGGCAAAAAACAGGGCAGCCAGTTCGAGCAGTCCCCATTGGAAACCTGTGACCCCAACAACAAGAAATAAAATGGTAAAAATTAGGATGGTGAGCACAAATGCCTGTATCGATTTCCGCACAGCCATGAAGCCAAAAAAGGCGAAAAGAACTGCCATAACCGGGAGCGCCGGAATCATTAATGAACTCGCCCCGAGGCTTATGGCATTTTTTGGCCAGATAAATGCTGAGGTTATTATAGCGGCCAACACGCTAACATATGCAAACCAGGTAGCTGTTTTCGGGTTTTCTGAAACCTGCAGGTCGGCTTTGGCATGATGTTCACGCCAGTAATGATCCTCATTATAAACAATTGATCTGGTCGGATTTTTTTTCACCCGGTTGGCATACCACAGCACATAACCGATTCCTACAATGTTCACCACAATCCAGATGAAGAACCTGTACTCAAGGCCTGAAAAGAGCTGTAGTCCTGAGATTTCCTGGGCAATACCCAGTGTAAAAGGGTTCATCAGGCAGCCAGCGAACCCTATCCCGGCGCCAATAAAACACATGCATACACCCACAATCGAATCATAACCCATGGAGATGGCCAGAGGCACGAAAATGATAACAAAAGCAATGGTTTCCTCAGCCATCCCGAATACGGCGCCAAAGAAACTAAACATCAGCATCACCACGGTAATGATGATGTTGTTCACACCCAGAAATCGTATTACCTTGTATTTGTTGAGTTTATCGCTTTTCTTGAGGAATGAATACACACCCATATCAATGGCTTTGCTTTCGTTCAGAATCCAGAATGCGCCTCCAAGGATGAGGATGAATACAATGATTTTAGGAGAACGGACAAATCCTTTGTAGAATGCTGAAAATATTTGCCAGGTCTGGGGCGAATTGCCTGTGTATTGAAACGAATGGGCTTTGATTACTTCACTTGTACCTGCCGAGGTGGTAATCTTCTCACGCTCAAACGATCCGCCGGGAATAAACCAGGTGAAAATGGCGGCAATGATAATGATCGAAAAAATGATTACATAGGTATGCGGTATTTTGAATTTTGAGGCCATAACCATTTTTTTTAGTCTGTTCAAAAATACGGAAATATCAGTATGATTATGATCATAATAAAAGTACAATCAGCCCGAAAAATCATTATATTCGCATTGGAAATTATTAACCTAAAATCATACATTATGAAAAAACATCTACTCCTCTTTGCAGCGATAATTCTTTCAATCACCAGCGGTTTTTCCCAGGCAAGCTTTTCAACCGGTGCAATTGAAGTTGTTGTAAACCAATATGGGCGCATAAGGGTTTACAATTCAGCCGGTTTGCAGCAAATGTGGCGCACCTCATTGTTGGTAGGCACCTCTTCAACCACTGTTTTTGATTATGAAAATGATGCCGAAACACTGGAACCGCCGTTATTGGTTTCAAGTCCGGCCTCAAGTGATTTCGAAATTTATGGGGCTTTTGACAACACATACTCTGCATTGCCGCCTGATGTGATTGAGAAATTGTATGTTTATGGCTGGACGAACGGTAATTACATCATTGCGAAATACAATGTGAAAAACGATGAACCGGCAGCCATCAATGCCATCATAGGCCTTGATATCATACCGTACATTGACGAAACGGATGGCCATGATACCGTTACCTATAACTCCACCAAGAATGTTATCAGGATTCACCGCGGGGCCGAAACCAACACTGGTATCAAACTCCTTTCGGCTCCTCTCACATCGCTCTATTCATTTGAGTGGTACGACGGCTATTCGGTTGATGCTGATTACTGGACATGGATGACATACAATCAACTTCAGCCGCAATATGTTTCGCCCACTGCAGATGGTTCAGTGTCAATCACTGCCCAGGGTGCCGTGGCCCTTGATCCCGCTGCATCAACCGATGTTTATTACGCTATAGCACTAGGAGCCAATGAACAGGAAATGCTCGATAATATTGCCGCAGCCGAAGAAAAATACCAGCTTTTAATTACTTCGGTGCCCGATCCGAATCTTGCCGGTAACGGGCTGATTCTCGGTAAAAACTATCCAAACCCGTTTAACGAATCAACTTTCATAAAATACCAGTTGCCAACCTCAGGTATGGTGAGCTTAAAAGTTTATGACGTATTGGGCAACGAAGTAATGAACCTTGTTGATGCCAAACAAACAGCAGGCCAGCACATACTCAATGTGGATGCAAAACAACTGGGCAGTGGTGCATACTACTATACCCTCAGGTTCAACAACCAGGTGAAAACCAATAAAATGTTTATCGTAAAATAGAGAGTTACACTGTTTTAAAGTTTACGGATTGGTGTGACTGCATTCACATTTTCCCAATTAAAACACGAGAGGCTGCCGGTAAAAGGCAGCCTCTCGTGTAATTATAAGTAAGCAGTTATTAAAGTTTTATCCAGGCGATTTGCATCGCATGAGGGCTAACGTTGGTCACAAAATCTTCGAGCCCCGAACCGTCGAGATTGGAACGTACAATCTTTCCGTCAGGGTTCGAATTGGAGTTTTTAACGCCCCAGAACAACTTGTTCCTCTTATTGTCAATGGCTATTCCCCAGGTGGCTTTTGAGCCGTATTCGCCAATTTTCGATAGTTGGGTACCGTCGAGGTTGCTCATATAAATGCCGTTTTCGGGCATTGCAGTACCTTCGGCAGCATAACCGGCAATATACACTTTGCCCGCGTCAACATTCACATCAATGGCAGTTCCGTCAATATCAGGAATGCTTTCAGAAAGGCCGGTGCCATCGAAATTCATCTCAAAATATCCGCCTGAGTATGAATCGTGGTCGTTTACGAGGCGTATCTTATTGTTGAACGAGTCCCAATGCATATCCAGAGGATATTCGATAGCCGGATTATAATTTTCGGGGTTGGAGCCATCGAGGTTACACCGGAAAATTCCTCCCGGGCTACCCCAGTAAAGTTTATCGCCAACAACCATCAGCCCCTGCGGCGAATCGCACATCTCCTGCCCTGCAACTGCACCGTCGAGTATTTTGAGAGGTTCGGTGCCATCGGCATTAAACCGGTAAATGGTGTTGATAGAGTAATCGGCAACATAAACCTTCATGTTCGTGGTATCAACACAAATTCCGTAAGGCCGTGGCAGGGGAACAAGGTCAGGGAAATCCTGCACGGTTCGGGTGCTGTCGCTGAGGATCACATAATGCACACCACCGTTTTGTGAGCCGCGGGTTGTAAAGTACAAAACCTGTGTACGTCCGGCATTGGGATCTTTAATGTTCAGGACAATCGTCTTGACAAGCGAATTGTAATATACATCGTTCACCGGGGTACAGGTGAGTGTTACTGTATATAATCCCGGTGTATCGTATTGAATTACAGGATTTGCTTCAGTGGATGTTTGGCCGTTGCCAAAATCCCAGTAATACCCGGCGGCATTGAGTGATTCGTTTGTAAAAGCAACTTCGCATGGCGCTTTGGCGCTGTTGGTTGCCGAATAGCTAAATTCCGCAACAGTGCTTGCCGAAGGGTTCCCCAATTCATATTTTGTGCATCCCGGGATTATTACAATCACTGCCAGGATAAGCAACAGGTATATTGGCTTTGTTTTCATGGTTCAAAGTTTCTGAATGATCAATAACCGGGATTTTGGTTCATGTTGCTGTTTGTCAGCATTTCGCTCAAAGGGATAGGGAAGAGCGTGTATTTAGGATCAATGCCAAGCAGGGCTGAAGCTCTGCCGGTACGAACAAGGTCGATCCAGCGGTGGCCTTCGAAGGCAAATTCATGATTGCGTTCGTTTTCGATGGCCATTTTTAATTCATCAGCATTGACTGCTGTTGTATTGGCGAGTCCGGCACGGTTGCGCACCATGTCTATATCTGCCTGTATAGCAGCGATTTCACCATTCGAACATACAAGGGCCTCGGCTCTAAGAAGGTACATTTCAGCCAGCCTGATCACGTAAACTCTGTCGGTACCGCCGGCTACATCGTTATACTTGATGCCATAAGGCAGGTTTTTCTCATCATAGGCCACCGATGCCGCAAGGCGTTGGTCGCTGGCTTCAAAACCCTGAATGAATGCCGTGGTGGGCGATATTTCGTACCTGCCTATCAAGCTTCGCGGATAATAATATTGTGCCAGCCGGTTGAAGTTTTGAAGGTCGTAAACCACTTCAAAAACCGATTCAGGTGAAATGGCAGTAGAGAACAGTTCGGCATATTGCCCCGACAGAGTGTACCCGCCCAGCGAAATTACATTGGTAGCTTCGGTGACAGCAAGTGTAGCATCAGATTGATCTTTGCTTATGTAATACCTTGCCAGATAAACTTTTGCAAGCAAAGCCGATGCTGCAAAAGAGTTTGCCCTGCCTGTAACTTTGGTTGCTGCCATTTTTGTTTTGGCAGTGGCCAGATCGGTGATAATCTGATCATAAACCTGCAGAGCCGTATTGCGTTCGGCATTGATGTTGTTGAGGTCGGAAGTAGGTTGCAATTTAAGGGGCACACCTCCAAAGTACGATACAAGGTCATAATACAGTAATGACCTGATAAACAAAGCCTCGCCCTCAAACTGGTTTGCTTCATCCTGGGTCATATCGCCAATTGACGGGAGTTTATCCAGTATATTGTTCGCCCGGTTTATACCATCGTAGGCAGCAGCCCAGAATCCGTCAACAATGCTGTTATCGGCCGGGATGGGGATGTCTTCTACCTGGCCATAATCCTGGCTGGTGCCCGTCCAGGTAAGGTTGCCTGAAGTTAAGTCGCCGATAATGAGATAGTTTCGGCCATACAAACCAACCGACTGCAAAGCATTATAAGTACCAACCAGGGCATGTTCAACACCTGCTTTGTTGCTGATGGCAACATCACTGGCAATGGAAGCGGTAGGATTTACATCGAACACTTTACTGCATGCAGCGAGTGTTACGGAAAGCGCTGTTATGTATAATATCTTCTTTTTCATGACTTTACGTTATTAGGGATCAAAGGCCTACATTTAAACCAACCGTTATGGTTCGCGATTGAGGATATGTGAAGAAGTCGGTCCCAAGTATTATGTTGTCGTTACCGTAATAGTTTACTTCGGGGTCCATGCCGGAGTAGGATGTGAATGTGTACAGGTTTTGTCCCGATACATACAGGCGGGCTGATTTTAATTTTATTTTCTGCATTAACTGGCGCGAGAAGTTATACCCCAGGGTTATATTTTTAATGCGCATAAACGAACCGTTTTCGATAAATCTCGACGATTTGTAGGTGTCGCCTTCTCGCGGTACATCCGTAATATCGCCGGGTTTCATCCACCGCCTCAGCATAGTAGTTGTCTGGTTGTCTTCGCCGCTGGCTGATTCGAGGTAAATCCTGTTACCGTTGAAAATGTCGTTGCCATACACCATGTGCAGGAATACCGACAGGTCGAAACCTTTATAGCTGAAGGTATTGGTTAAGCCTGCTGTAAAGTCGGGATTTGGATTGCCGGTTTTGGTCAGATCGTCAGAGGTAATTTGGCCGTCGTGGTTAATGTCGTCGTAAACAAGATTTCCGGTAGTGGGATCAACACCAAGGCAGCGATAACCATAAAAAACGCCGATCGGTTCCCCTTCAACCACCCAGTTACCACCACGTCCCTGGTCAGTAATAGGCTGACCTTCATATAGTTTGAGAATTTTGTTCCGGTTAGCGGCAAAGTTGAACGAAGTATTCCAGGTAAACTCGCGTTTAATGTTCTCGGTGCTGAGAACCAGTTCTATCCCTTTGTTCTGGAGGTCGCCAATGTTGGCGCTAATCACTGAGAATCCGCTCGAAGATGGCAACGGCCTGTCGAGAAGCAGGTCATAGGTTTTGTTGTAATAGAGGTCAACATTGAGGCTGATGCGGTTCTCAAATAAACCGAGATCGAGGCCGATACCTTTCTGCAGGGTGCTTTCCCATTTAAGGTCGGGATTTGGCAACTGCGTTGGAGCAATTCCGGAATTGCCTCCGTAATTGAATCCGCCTCCATAAAGGCCGTAGCTGGCAAAATCGCCGATGCCGTCGTTGCCGGTAACACCAATACTGAGCCTGAGTTTGAGTTCACTTACCGCTTTGAGTTTTTTCATAAATTTCTCCTCAGATACACGCCAGGCAAAGGATGCTGAAGGAAAGTAGCCGTACCGGTTATTTTTGCCGAACTTGGAAGAGCCGTCGGCTCTGGCCGTTGCAGTGAAGATATATTTATAAAGGTAGTTGTACTTGAACTGCCCGAAGTATGAATTCATGCCCCGGTCGAGGGAGGAAGCTGAAGCAGCACGTATAGTGCCGGCAGAAGTTATATACTGCAGGTTTTCATTGGGGAAGTCTATGGCCTCGATATACGAATTACGCCTTGCATATTTTTCGGCGCTGTATCCAACCAATGCTTCAAAGTTGTGTTTCTCCCTTACTGATTTAACATATTGCAACACATTGCTGGTCACCAGGTTGCTGACATAAGTAGCCCCTTCGATGCCTAGCCCGTTGTATTTGGCTCCCTGCCTGCTGGTGATTGGGTCATATTCATGCTCGCGGAGTGTATAAACATCGGCGTTCCACTTTGAGGTAAAAGTGAAACCATTGAGGAATTTATATTCGAGATACAGGTTATCGTTGTTGCGGTTTGTATAAGCCACGTTTTTAGTTTCATTGATAATGGCGATGGGATTTGCATAAGGGCCATCCTCATTGTAGGTGCCATCCTCGTTGTAAACCGGGTAAATGGCAGGTATTGAGAGTGCATTGGGCAACGGCCCGAATGTTGTCTGGTCGCCTTCAACACGCCAGTTTGTTGAGTATGTGGTCATAACGCTTCCGCCTATGGTGAGGTTCTTAAGTAGTTTGTGGTCAACCGAAATGCGCCCCGACCACCGGTCGTACGAAGTGCTTTTCACAGTTCCATCCTGCTTGTAATAACTCCCTGAAATGAAAACCCTTGTTTTGTCGTTGCCGCTGCTTACCGAAAGTTCGGTATTTGTAGTGGGAGCAACCTGTAATATTTCTTTCATCCAGTCGGTATCAATACCTTGGACATTTGTCCCTTTGTACTCATTCCATTGTGCGGCATTCATGAGTTCGGGTATCCTTTCGGCCGGCATGGTTTGCCAACCGTATGAAGTGTTGAAGTTTACACTGGTTTTTTGATAGGTGCCTTTCTTGGTGGTGATGAGGATGACGCCGTTCGAAGCCCTGGCGCCATAAATAGCAGTTGCCGAAGCATCTTTGAGCACGGTAAATTGCTCAATATCATTGGGATTGAGGTCCGAAAGGGCATCAATTTCCTGTCCCAGGTAGCTTATTTGCGAGAAATCGCCGGTAATGACCGGTATGCCGTCAATCACGATCAATGGTTGATTGCTTGCGTTAATCGAGCTCCCTCCGCGAATTTTGATGGAATTCTGTCCGCCGGGCGTTCCGGAGTTCTGGTTGATGCTTACACCTGCGGCCTTGCCCTGTAGCACAGCATCAATGGTACGAACAGGTGCGTGTTTAATCTCATCTTCGTTCACAACGCCCACCGAACCTGACAACAACTTTCGGCTCGTTGTACTGTAGCCTACCACCACTAATTCGCCCAGGTTGATATTTTCTTCTTCGAGGCTTACATTGAGCCGCGATTGCCCGTTAACCGGTATTTCGCTGGTTTTCATACCTACATAGGAGAAAATAAGGGTAGCATTGGGCGCCACTTCCAGTTTGTACAATCCGTTTACATCGGTAGTTGTACCTTTTTGCAAACCTTTAACCTGGACAGTCACACCCGGAATCGCGATGTTGTCGGCAGCAGTAACCTTGCCCGTAACCTGCAAGGTTTGCCCCCAAAGCGAACTGATGAACAAGCTGAACATCAGTAATAACAGGTATTTTTTTCTCATAAATTTGAAATGGTATTGGTTAATGTTTATGACTCTTATGGTATTCAACATTCACTGGTTCAAGGTCCATATTCACATCAATAATTGTGTAATGGTCTTTGCTGTTTGCCCCGTCGTTGTAATATCCCCTGGTTTTCCCGGTCTTACTCAGCCTGATTAGATAAGCCTTGTTCGGACCAATAAAATTGAGGTTTTCGATGCAGGATGTGCCTTTGTTATTGAGGAGATTATCAGTTAAACTATGTCTGAAGGTTTCGGCTGATCCAAGTATCATGCTTGTTTGTAAAGGATCGGCAATATTATACTTTTCGTTGCCCGCTATGAGAGTTTTCCCCTTTTCAGGAACAATTGAGTTGCTCACTAAGTCATAGGTGTCGCCATCTTCAAGGTAGCTGATCAGCAAATTATTTATCTCCGGCAGGTCTTTACCTGTAATGTACCGGGAATTGGCGGTATTTATCATTGTAACACCCGAAACTCCGGCGACCTCAAGTTTTTTTGTCTTTCCAACATAGATAAGAGCTGTGTTTTCATCAATGCCAAAGCCAAGCGATACTTTGTCGCGGTAGTGAAGCAGTGTAATGATGAACCTGCCGATACGCGACCTGGCTTCAAAATGCTGGTCAACCATGCCGAGCGGAAAAAATCCTAAGCCGCGTGCCACCAGCACACCCTGGTTATCGTCGAAATCGTCGCCCGAAACACCACTGATCACACCATGATTCAACGCGCCAATACTGTTGCCTGCGCCAATCATAGGATCGCTCATGATGGCGGCCCCGGCGCTTGTCCCGCCTATCACGCCACCGTTTAAAAACACCTGCCACACAGCTTCGAGTACGGGCGTGCAACTGCCGTCAGCACGATACAACGCTTTTGTCGTCCTAAGCTGATCGCCTCCCGTAAACCAAACGCACGAACATTTCCTGATGATTTCGGCATAACTTTCGTTGTTACCTTTATCTCTCCAGGTTGATTCATCAGCATCGGTTGTGCTGTCGTCGTCAACAACGGCAATTTTAATCAGATGAATATTTCCCGGTTTTACTCCATATGATATTAATTCGTTGCGGAAACTCACAAATGATTGCACTGCTACGCCGCTGGCCGAAGGAATTACGGCAAATGTGGCATTGTCAGCGCCACCCGCCAGTTCAATCATTCGGTTGAATACGTGTGCATTGTCCTGTTCGAGCCCGCCACCAACAATAACCAGGCTGCCGGCCGGTAAACCATTGCCTGCGCTCAGCTTTGCAACTGCAGCACAATGTTCAGATGCTTGTCCTGCTGCCTCAAGCACTCCAATCAATGTAAAAAGTATAACCAATTTGAACTTAAGCATAAAAAAAGCAATATTTTCTTAAGCGAATTTATGAGATAATTCAGATGTATTTATAGTTATTTGTAAATTTATTTGAAATTTGTTCAAAAATTAAGATATGCTGACACTTTTCAAAAAGGCCAATTTGTATTCGCCTCATTATGAGGGAGTAATGGATGTACTGACAGGCGGAAGAACAATTCTCGCCGTAGCGCCTGAAATTGAATTACCCGGGAGTCTTCAACCAGATGTTGTTGATTGCAGCGGACTGAACATTGTACCTGGTTTGATAGATTCGCATGTGCACATTACCGGGGGCGGCGGAGAGGGCGGACCGGCAACCCGCATGCCCGAACTTGAAATTCAGATGATGGTTGACGGTGGCGTCACCACTGTAATAGGCTGCCTCGGTACCGACGGGATTACGCGCAGCGTTGAGAGTGTCCTAATGAAAGTGAAATCGCTTCGCGCCAAAGGGATGTCGGCATGGATGTACACCGGCGCTTACCAGGTGCCGCCGCCGACAATTACCGGCGATGTTGCCAGGGACATTGCACTTTTTGAGGAAATTATCGGCATTGGAGAAATCGCGATTTCCGACCACAGGTCGTCGGTACCCACAATTGCCGAACTAGCTAAACTTACGGCACATGCGCGTGTTGCCGGAATGATTGGCGGTAAAGCCGGCATTGTGAATATGCACATGGGCGATGCCCGCGACCCTTTCAAACCTCTGCACGAAATAGTAGCAAACAGTGAAATGGGCTACAGGCAGTTCATCCCCACACATTGCAACCGCAACGATTACATATTTGAAGATGCCAAAGAATATGGCAAAAAGGGTTTCGTTGATATTACCACCAGTTCATATCCATACTACCAGGACGAAGAAATAAAGCCATCGAAAGCATTAAAACTGCTGCTCGAAAGCGGTGTTTCTATCACTCATATTACTTTTACCTCGGATGCCTGCGGCTCACTGCCTGGGTTTGATCCCGTTACCGGGAAACTTGTAAAAATTGAAATGGGACTTCCTGATTCGGTGCTAAGGGAAATCAAAGAAGCTGTGCTAGATGAAGGCATCCCGATGGAGATTGCCCTGCAGGTTGCTACATCAAATCCTGCCGATATTCTAAGGTTGCCTGGCAAAGGACATATTAAAGAAGGCTTCGATGCCGACCTGCTCCTGCTTGATGAACGATTCAACATCAGGCACCTGATGGCAAACGGTGTAATGGTTAAATAGAGGTGTTCCTGAAAATGAGAATCCGACATTTATTTGCTGGCCTGACGCTTTTCATTGCCCTCGGCGGTATTCCGGCTGAATCGTCAGCACAGAAAATCAATACGGTACAACGTCCTGACGTCAGTACGGTTTTGCCAATTATGCAGATGCTGGCATCAGCCGGACTTGAAGGCCGCGAAACAGGCACACGTGGTGGTTATCTTGCTGCAAATTATGTAGCTTCGATGATGGAATATGCCGGGCTGAAGCCCTACGGCAGCAAGCAGGCCGGTGGTCACTCAACTCTTTCGGATTACTTTCATCCTTTCAAACTGCTGAGATACGCGCCGCATGTATCACCGATCGAAATAACAGGGAGAAAAAATTCGAAGGACAAGCTCTTTCCCGGCAAAGACTTTACGGTTGAAGATGCAATGAGTGATCTTTTTTTCAACTCGCAGCTTGTTTTTGCCGGCTACGGAATCAGCGATTCAGGGTTGAAATACAACGATTACGCACATCTGGATGTTAAGAACAAAATTGTGCTGGTCATCGAAGGTTATCCGGGCAAACATGATACGCTGAGCCCGGCATGGCTGAAATTCAGGAAAACTGCAATTGACGATGCTTTCGATACAGGCAAAAAATGCCGTGAAGCTGAAAGGCTGGGAGCAAAAGCATTGGTCTTAATTCCTGAAAGTTGCCTGAAAAAGGATGAACTCCGGCAACCGGAAAACCTGACGGACGGCCCTTACCAGGATGCAGAATATTTCTTGCCATCGGCAAAAATTCAATCATCCATTCCGCTGATACAACTCACAGAAAGCGGCGCCCAAAAAATTGAAAAGTCATCGGGTCTCCATTTTGCTGACCTTGATCATCAAATTGCTTGCGAAAAAGTTGGTTTCCCGCTTCAGATAGAACAAAGCATAAAAGCCAGGATTTATGTTACGATAGATACGCTACTGGTTTACAATGTGATAGGATGCTTAAGAGGAAGCGATACAACCAAAAGTATCATACTTGGCGCTCATTACGACCACCTGGGCATACGCGATAGCTGCATTTACTATGGTTCCGACGATAATGCGTCAGGTGTTGCCGGCTTACTTGCAATAGCCGGAATGTTGTCAAAAAGCATCACAGTGCCTCCGTGCAACCTTGTATTTGCATCGTGGACTGCGGAGGAAAAAGGATTGATAGGAAGTGAATTTTTCACTTCGCAACTTACAAACAACGAAGGGATTAAACTGTATATCAATATGGATATGATCTCACGTTCGGTTTCCGAAGATACTGCCTGCAACATGCTGAGCGTCGGTACCCGAACCTGCGACAGTTCATTACGAGAAATAGCTGCTGACTTAAACTCATCACTCGGCAAACCTTTTATACTCGACCTTTGGGATGTTACCGGGCATTCGGGCAGCGATTACGCATCGTTTACTGCAAAAAACATCCCGATTCTTACCTTTAATACAGGCCTTCATAACGACTATCATACGCCGCGCGACACAACGTCACGGGCCGATTTTGACAAAATGCTATCGGTTATTCAATTGGTCTGCAGTATCTTAAACGAGACCAGGAAGTAAGCGACAGCCGGAAAAGTTTTACCCTTGGATGTTGGCATACCATAATAAAGGATTTACTGGTTATCTTTGTTGCTTTAAATCTTCCTTTCAACACCTTTATTATACTTGAAAATCGTTCGCAGAATCTTTGCGCTGCTCTGGCAACTCATCAGGATTATCATGCTGTTGATACTGATGGTGCTGATTTTGCCGGCACTCATGTATATTTTGCCGGCATATTACCATTTTCCTCCACCGATGCGGTTTGCGGGAGACAAATGGTACAATCCCTATCAAACGGCAGATAAAAATCATTGGCAACTTGCCAATTTTCACATGCATTCGCGTGCGTGGGGCGGACTGACGGATGGCGCTGAAAACAAAGATCACCAGGTTTACGACACATACCGTAAGAACGGCTTTGGAAGCGTTTCCATTAGTAATTATCAATCGATCAATAAATTGTATAAGGATTCGGCTTTCTATATTCCGGCATACGAACATGGTTATGGAATTTATAAGAACCATCATTTATGCCTTGGGGCACATAAGGTTATATGGTATGATCTGCCTTACGGACAGACAATTCACCATAAGCAATACATTATTAACAGGTTAAGGCCGACTACCGAAATAATCTCCATCAACCACCCGTCGTTTTTTAAAGGATTTAAACCCGAAGATTTCACCAAACTTACAGGGTATGATTTTATTGAAACACTGAATGGATTTCGTAATTCGGTGCCACATTGGGATTCAGCGCTTTCGGCTGGCCGGCCGGCGCTCATTCTCGCTAACGATGATATGCACGATATCAATAATGTTGATGAAATCGGACGCAGGTTCACCGTCATCAATTCGCCCACAAACTCGCGTGCCGATATTGTTGCTTCATTGAAATCGGGTAATGCTTTTGGCGTGTATTACCAGGGAGAAGAGGGTGAAACCCTTCATCAGAAAAACCGTCAGTTTGCTCTGCTGCCCGTTGTTGAATCAGTAAGTATTACGGGTGATTCGCTTACAGTAAAACTTGATACAAGTGCCTTTGAGGTCAGGTTTTTTGGCCAGGGCGGACAATTATTGCAGAAAGACAACCATGTGAAAAGAGCTTCTTACAAACTGAAACCTGACGATACTTTTGTCCGTATTGTACTACTGTTTCCAACCAGGACCAACACCGAAGGGCTTCAGTTCTTTTTAAACCCGGTGATGCGTAGTGCCGATGGCAGCCTGCCGGCAATGCCGGTCGTGAAGGTAGATTTGGTAAAAACATGGTTCTCCCGAATCGGTTTGTCGATTCTTGCCATTGGCCTTTTCTGGATAGTTTTGCGTTTGCGAAGACGGCGCCGGAAAAAGATTCAGGCTTGAAGCCGCACCATACTCTGCCGGTGTAATTAGCAATATGCTTGACAAAATCATCATAAAGCGTTACCTGTTTATTCTCGCGGCCATTTCGGCCGTGATAAGGGCCATGCTTGCCGGCTCTTTTGCTCTCGGCAACGACGAGGTGTATTACTGGACTTATTCTTTGTATCCTTCGCTAAGCTATTTCGACCATCCGCCCATGGTGGCTTGGCTTATCCGAATTTTTACTTTTAACCTCACATTCAACCATGAGTTGTTTGTTAGGCTGGCTGCCATCGTTGCCGCAACGGTAAACATTTTCATCATTTATAGTATCGGTAAAAAGCTGCGCGACGAGCTTACCGGCTGGTATGCAGCATTGTTGTACACTGGATCGGTATATTGTTTTATTATTTCGGGCACCTTTATTTTACCCGATTCGCCGCAAACCGTGTTTTGGCTTGCGGCATTAAGGATTATGCTTGACGTGTTTCCCGATAAGGAGCTTACTGCCGTTAACAGGAAGAGGATGCTTGTGCTTGGACTGATGCTGGGGCTTGGAATGCTGTCGAAATATACAACGGCTTTCCTTTGGGCTGGCATGATTATCTATCTGCTTGTCCGCAACAGGAAATGGCTGGCATCATGGCAATTCTATTTTGCTAACCTGGTCGCCTTGCTGTTGTTTGCCCCGGTCATCATTTGGAATATTCAAAATTCGTTTATCAGTTTCGCTTTTCATGGTGAAAGAGTCGCCGTTGCAGGCAACCTGTTAAATATCAGTTCGTTACTCACCGAACTCGCCGGCGAAGTACTCTATACGAACCCGGTAAACTTTATAATTATTGTTGCTGCGCTTGTATATTTTTTACGGAAGAAAAACCGCGGGAACGACAGTCGAAGATTCATACTGCTATTGAGTGGATTGCCCATCATACTTGTTTTCCTCATCGTTTCGCTTTTCCGTAATACGCTGCCGCACTGGTCGGGGCCGGGTTACCTGACGCTTATCCCGCTGGCTGCGTTTTGGCTGAGGTCGCATACAACAAAGCGAATGCCGAAACAGCTCAAGGCTTCGTTTGCATTCCTGCTGCTTTTATTGTCAATAAGTTCCGTTCAGATTTTAACCGGTTTTGTGAAATGGCCGGGAGAAAGCAATGACTTTTTCCGAAAAGGTGAAAAAGATATTTCGCTTGAATTGTATGGCTGGCGAACTTTGACGAAAGAATTCAGGACAATTGCCGAGCAATACGAATCAGAGGGAATCATGAAGCCAAATACCCCAATAGTGAGTTACAGGTGGTTCCCGGCGGCGAACCTGGAGTATTATGCCGCCAGACCGACAGGTCGCTATGTGCTTGCAACAGGCGGCTTGAATTCAATTCACCAGTATGCTTTTGTTAATCAACAACATGGCGGTTTCGTGCTGAACACCGATGCCTGGTACATTACTTCGAGCCGCGATTTCATGCCTCCAGCAGCACTGAAGCCTCTCTATTATAATAATGTCTCGGCGCCCGATACTATAACGGTGACGCGCGGCAGCAAACCGGCTTATTATTTTTTCGTTTACAGGCTGAAAAACTTGCAGACAAAGCCAGCTAATCCCTTACGTGTGAGCACTGATTAATCACTATGACTATTCAGAAGGCAGGTAAACGCGAATCGAAAAACGCCCATCGGTAACCGGGTAGAGTATTACTTCTTCGCCAAGGCTCCAGCTGTCTTTCGAAATATTGAACTCAAAGTTGCCCCGCAGTATATAACTTCTTTTGTTTTCACCGTTCACATCTATTTTGGGTCCTTTTATTACCTCATTGATCACACACTCCGATTCACCATAATCAATCGGATCGACCCCGGTGCAGAATCCGTTTCCGCCCTGGGTTTTGATAAGAAACAGGCGCATCCTGGGAAATTGTGTTCCTTGTATTGCAAGATTTACTCCTTCTAGATTTTTAAGGTCATCATCGCTTACCGGCCTTTTCCCTAATTCAAGGCTCAGCTCAATGTCATAATTTGTGATGCCGGAATCAAAATGATTTGCCCAACCCGTCATAGGGCCCGGTGACCAGTAAGCTGTTACCTGTACATCGTTCTCTTCGAACGTAAGTAGCTGATCCTGAAACCTGAATTGTATATAAAACGCTTCACCAAAACCCGGTTCGGGATCGGGGTCTTTTCTGCAACCTGAAGAAGCAATGAGAAGCAGAATCAATAAAGCAAATGTAGTAGAGTTTCTCATGCTTTGGTTTGTTAATTGATAATCAGTTTTTTAACCTGTATGGTAGATTTATCTGATACCATTCTTACGAAATACACTCCCTGAACAAAATCCGAAACATCAACCTTCATTTCTGAAATTTTATCGTCGATCATGAACGATCGCATCAGCTTGCCGGTAAGCGAATAAACTGAAATTTCGGCTTCCTGGTTTTTGGGCAACGAAACCGGAATCATAACTTCGGTATGTGCGGGATTTGGATACAGATTGCCGAGTAAACCTTCTGTGATCCAAGCCGCAGGAGAAATGCCGGTAGGATCAGCAAGAATGCTCACTTTAAAATCGTCGAAATAAAAGCCGTCGGCAACCGTTCCGGCATCCGATTTAAGTGTAAACCGGAAGATTACGTTTTCGCCAAGGTAATCATTGAGCAGAATGGTTTCTTTTACCCAACTTGTTTGCACACCGTCGTATAGAGGTTGCCCCTGGGCCTGATTCGAGTTTCCGGGATGGGTGTATATACCCGTCAAAGGTGACCATGTAAGCCCGTTGTTAGTCGATATTTTAACCTGAACATAGTCGTAGCCGGCTTCAATATTCCACTGGGCATAAAATTCGAGCATGGCAAACATGGCATTTTGCAACGACAGAGCGTTTGCCGTGGTAGTGCTCTTGTTGGCGTTGTTGCTATAATTTCCTGATGGTGAATCGGTCATCGATTTTTGGGGCGAAACATACTTATTTGATGTAAGCGCCCAGTTTCCCGTCCATCCTGTAATGGTATTCAGACTGTCGTTGAGGATCACAAGCGGAACACCGTAATATTTCAATAGGGTATCGCTCATAACGTACGACCCGTTATCAATGGAAAGTACATATTTAAGGGTGTCACCTGACATAATGAGCGGATCGAGGGTGAAAGCTATGGAATCGTTTAAAGATTCGAGCAGTTGGAGCGAAGTATAGGCTTTAGGTTCACCAACTGTGGCGATTGAGCTGTTGAGCGGAGTGATGGTAACAGTGAAATCACCGTCGAGAAGTCCGTACCGCTTGATGTTAAAATTGAAATAACCTTGCTGTACGCCAATTACCATGGGTGAAAGATCCTTAATAAGTGCAAAATTGCCGACTAATTGTGCAGCCCTGAGACTCTGAAACATATTTTCCTGGCATAAGGGTATAATGCGCGACTGCATAGGCCAGAAACCATCGGCCTGGCTGCCAATTTCGGGTGTCCATGCCAGGATTTTATTTTTGGTGGTTTGCTCGCCATACATCCAGTCGTCGGACCCGCCGTTGGTGGGATAAATGGTTGTACTCGCCGGACCGTAAGTGTATCCGTTTTCAACCGTTAACATTTTGGAATATGTGTTAAACAACTGATCGTCAGGACAAAGCTCGGGTACGTAACCCCATGGATAGAGAAACAGGTTGCTGTAGGAATGATAGTTGAGGGCAATGCCGAAGTCATGCTCTTCGCAGAAATATTTCATCATCCTTGTTTCAGGTTCTGAAAAAGCGGCTGTTCCTCTGAAAGTATCTTCATTGGGATCGGGTGAAGAGCCGGTATTGTCGTAGCCCCACATGTACCCGTAATTGCGGTTAATGTCGATCCCGTAGCTGCCGTTTTGGTTCGGCCTGCGGTTTTTGCGCCACATGCCGCCACCATTGGGGTAAGTGTCGATATTGTATGTATAGCCATCCATATTGATCACGGGCACGAAATACATCTCCGTAGTATCGATCAGGGCTTTGATAAGCGGATCGGTGTTATAGTTTTCGAGCAGGTGCCACATGTAAAAGAGCAGGTGTTGCATGCCTATAGGCTCGCGGGCGTGGTGCATGCCCGTGTAAAGGATTTCAGGCTCGTCTTCGTTAATGCCGGGATTGTCGCTTATTTTCACGTAGTATATATCCAGGCCGTTTATGGTTGTCATGCTATCGCTCACTGCTTGTTTCACAGTGATGAGGTTGGGGTATAAAGTGTGCATCAACTCAATCTGGTCGAACATCTGCTCGATGGTAGAAAATCCCCCGCAGGTGCCAAGCTCGAAGTTATCCGGTACAGGCCATGTTTCATTGAGAAAGGCATCACTTTGTTGCGCCGTATAGTTTTGCGGATGCAGGTACCTGTCGGCATAATATGCAGCAACATCCTGTATAACAACTTCATAGGTAAATCCCAGGCCGGCTACTTTGGCGATTTCGTTTTGCAGGAGCTCGGCAATTGCCCATTCACCCGATTTATCGATCCATTGTACTTCGATGCCTGCCTGCCAAAGCTGCGCAGGATCTTTATCACCGAAAGCGATTTTGATCCTTGAATAGGTGTCGCCGCCGGCAAATGTTAAAATACTGAATAGGGAAGCAATGAGCAGAATAAACAGATGTTTCATGTTGCTGAGTTTAAGGATTCAAAACTAACAAAAAGGTGAATACCGCTTCCGTAATTGGATAGCAGGCGAATTTAAGAATGGTTTGTTTTGGAGGAAATCCGTTTCAATGTTATTTCCAGCGAAAAGTTTCGATGAGATGGTTAATGTCCTGTTTCACAAAATCAATAACAGGGGCCAGCGAATCATTGTTGGGTGCCGTGGTAAAATACAAAGCTCCGCGAAGGAAATTCCGGGTGCTGTCAGTAAGATAAAACTGGTATGGCGAAGCGGCTCCAACACCCTGGATATCATAGCATAGTCCGTAAACCTGGTTATCGGGGTCTAAAACCTCCTTCTGCATAATGCCGCTCGACTTGGGTATATGCTTGAGCGCCAGCATACGACTATCCTCCGTAAGATTATGCAGGTTATTCTCAACTGCACGGTAACTTATATGAATGCGGCCTTTAAACTGAGGATAGTCAATGTTTATCCAGTTGGTTTGTCCGGGCGAGAGTTCGTCGCGCGTTATCATTGCATAGGCCGGGTATTCAAAAGTATAAGGATAAATACTGTCGAGCTTTATGTATTGCCTTTCGGGAAGCGCAATCCTGAAATAACCTCTTGGTTTGGGAGTGTAATCATCGGAACAAGCTGCCGGCAGCAGAGCGATTGCAAACAACAATAGTTTCGATAACCTTTTCATTTTCAAATTCTTAATCACACAAGTTGGTTAATTACAGATTAAAGTAGCGGGTACTCCAACAATCAGGCATCAGCATTATTGGCGATGGTGACTTTTACTCTTTTAATACGGCGCTTATCGGCAGCTTCGATACGGAATACAAACTCGCCAAAGGTAATTCGTTCGCTCGTACGCGGAATTTTTCCTGCCAGTTCGAGCAACAGCCCGGCGAGGGTGTCGCTCTCGCCTTTGGCTTCTTCGAATCTGTCATCATTAATTCCGGTGATCTTGTAAAAATCGTTCAGCAGCGTTTTGCCTTCGAAAATGTAATTGTTGTCATCAATTTTCGTATATCCGGTTTCATCGCTTTCCGAATCGAATTCATCGTTTATTTCGCCCACAATTTCCTCAATCACATCTTCCATGGTCACTATTCCCGAGGTGCCTCCATATTCGTCAACCACCACGGCAAGATGTATTTTCTTTTCGCGAAACTCTTTGAGCAAATCATCGATAGGCTTGTTTTCAGGGATAAAAAAGGCATTCCTGATGAGTGAAGTCCATTCAAAGTCGTCGCCGCTGTCGAGATAAGGCAGCAGGTCTTTGATATAAAGCACGCCGGTTACTTTGTCAGGTGTTTCGTCGTAGGTAGGTATGCGCGAATAGCCCGAATCAACAACCAATTTCTTCACCTTGCCGAATGGTTCGCTGATCTCAACGGCAGTTACATCAATCCTTGGCCTCATGATTTCGCGTACCGTAATGTTCCCGAATTTGGTAATACTTTTCAGGATTTTACGGTCATCTTCATCGGTAGTGCCATCGGAGGTAATGTCGATGGCATCCGAAAGCTCTTCCATGGTAATCTGTTGTTTGTGTCGCTCTAAGCGTTTATCAATAATATTTGTTGATGCCGTGAGCACATAACTTAAAGGATGCAGCAGTTTTACCGTGAAATTCAGAGGCCGCGACATAAACCTCGCCACGCGTAAGGGATTAACGGTGGCATAAACCTTAGGGATAATATCGCCGATAAGCAGTATAAGCGATGTAACAACGATAACCTGCACAATGAAAGCGATAACCGGATGTGTGGTAATATCAATAAATGAATTGGTGATGTATGTCGATAGAATCACAATGCCTACATTCACAAAATTGTTAGCTATGAGAATGGTAGCCAGCAGCCGTTTCGGTTGTTCCAGCAGATTGAGAATCAATTCATCAGTTGGGGTCTTGCGCGATTCCAGCTCATTGGTTTGTGCCGGCGACAGCGAAAAAAAGGCTACTTCGCTGCCCGATATCAAAGCCGAACAAATAAGCAAAACTACCAGAACGGCTATAAAAAGGGCAAAATTCAAAATAAAATGCCATGCTCCCGGTTGCATGGTGAGCATGAGATGAATAAATTCGGAATGCCCTGTGCTACAATACACTATAGTATTTTTATATTGGTGGTGTTCACAAAGATACAAAAGTGATTGATGGGGAGGCTATTGTTTCATTCGGTGCTGAATAACCAAAGTACACAACGGATGTTCGTGCAGGTACCTGTCGATAAGCCGGGGCACAGGATAACCGGGTAAATCGGCAACTTTTACCCAATAGTGATTTTGCATAGGCGCCATTTCGCTGCTGATATGGATCCTGAAAAACTTCGCGATGATTCTACGGTGCGTTAGCAGGTGAGTATAGCGCCCCGAAATACCCAAAATCGAAAAATCAGTGGGAAGAAG
The DNA here is from genome assembly GCA_022711175.1 of Bacteroidota bacterium. Lineage (GTDB taxonomy): Bacteria > Bacteroidota > Bacteroidia > Bacteroidales > UBA4417 > UBA4417. The sequence goes on from JAKLFM010000026.1 coordinate 27,535, forward strand.
GTTGCCTGCGTCACTGCTTGTAAGGTCCTGATCAGTAATGAGTTCCCGGCTGTTTTCTACAGCAGGGAAGTCGTAAAGGTTATGCCAGATGTCTTTTCCGGTGCGTTTGCGCAACAGGATGCAATCCCCGTCGGCTTTCGTAATGGTGATAACCAGATAGTTGAAATAGCGAACGGTTACTTCCGGTTTGGACTTCTTTACAGGCAGTTGCTGAACCAGGCCGTTGGCAAATGCAAAGCATTGTGGCTGCAACGAACATTGATGACAAGCGGGGGAGTTGGGCACACATTGCAGTGCGCCAAATTCCATCACCGCCTGGTTGAAAAGCGAGGGAGCAAAGCCTTCCATCAATTCGTGCATGATATGAGCAATTTGCTTATAACCTCCGGGAGTTTGGGCATTTTCAGCGATGCCGAACAGCCTTGAGACCACCCTGATTACGTTTCCGTCAACCACGGGCGCGGCTTCATCAAAACAAATGGAAGCAATGGCAGCGGCGGTGTAATTGCCAATTCCGGGGAGTTTCAACAACCCCGAAGAAGTTTCGGGGAATTTGCCGGAATGATTTCCAACAATTATTTTTGCCGTTTTATGGAGGTTGCGGGCACGTGAGTAGTAGCCAAGTCCTTGCCACAGCTTCAGCACTTCGGTTTCGGCAGCGCCGGCCAGGTCAAAAACAACGGGAAAAGCCTCAACAAATCGCCGGTAGTACTCTAATCCCTGGTTTACGCGTGTTTGCTGCAGTATGACTTCCGAAAGCCAGATGAGGTATGGATCGCGGGTTTCGCGCCAGGGCAGGTGACGCTTATTTACTGAATACCAGCTAACAAGGCTTTCGGCAACGGGGTTTTTCATGGCTTTAAAAGTAATGGATTTACGGTTTCTAGTGGTCATGAATGGTTGAACCGTTACTAAAATTGGTGTTTGGAAGCCGGGAATAAAAAATTGACAAGCATTATTTTGAAAATTTCTCAGCTAATTATTTGGTAAAACAAAAAGTTCCTATATTTGCAGCCCGTATAAAAAATTTAGTATCAATTCATTAAACATACTAAGCAATGACAAAAGCAGAAATCGTAGCTGAAATTGCAAACAAGACCAACATTGAAAAATTGGCTGTTCAGCAAACAGTAGAAGCATTCATGGATGCAATTAAAGATGCCATGGCTCATGGTGAAAACGTTTACCTCAGGGGTTTCGGAAGCTTCATCGTGAAAAAAAGGGCTGAAAAGACCGGCAGGAACATCTCCAAGAACACTACCATCATCATCCCGGCTCACAACATCCCGTCGTTTAAACCGGCAAAGGTTTTCGTGAACGAAGTAAAGAACAAAGTGAAGAAATAAGAATAGCGTAAAACTATCTATCATGCCAAGCGGAAAAAAGAGAAAACGCCATAAAATGTCAACGCACAAGCGTAAAAAACGCTTGCGCAAGAATCGGCATAAGAAGAAATAATTTTCCTTTCAATCTATTGATTTCATCACATGGAATGGACTATTGTTTCATGTGATGAAATTTTTATTTCTGTTGACAGAATTAACTTCACCAGCCTATTTATTAACTTTAGAGCCTCAAATCGGCTTACACTACAAGACTTTTCCCGGTGAACAAGGAACTGATTATCAATGCCGGCCCCAACGAAGCGAACATTGCCCTGCTCGAGGATAAGGTTCTGGTTGAGCTTAATAAAGAGAAAACCAACAACAATTTTGCAGTAGGCGATGTGTACCTTGGCAGGGTGAAAAAGATTATGCCCGGCTTAAACGCCGCCTTTGTTGATGTTGGGTACGAAAAAGACGCCTTCCTCCATTACCTCGACCTCGGTCCGCAGGTTAACTCGCTCATCAAATTCACAAAAATGGGTATGTCGGGAAATACGGCACACCTCTCGATGAATGAGTTTGAAACGCTTCCCGATATTGAAAAAACAGGAAAAATAGGGCAGGTGCTTTCGTCGGGGCAGCAAATACTGGTTCAGATTGCCAAAGAGCCCATCTCTACCAAAGGCCCGCGTATTTCGTCCGAAATTTCGTTTGCCGGACGATATCTTGTGCTCGTCCCTTTCTCGAACCGCGTTTCTATTTCACAAAAGATAAAGAGCGCCGACGAGCGCAACCGCCTCAAGCGGCTCATTATGAGCATCAGGCCAAAAAACTACGGCGTCATCATTCGCACGGTTGCCGAAAACAAAAAGGTAATCGATCTCGATAACGACCTTAACAGCCTGGTGAAGAAATGGGAATCCATTGCCGCCAAACTTCCTGCTGCTAAAGCGCCGCAAAAAATACTCAGCGAACTCGACCGCACTTCGGCCATTTTGCGCGACCTGCTCAACGATTCGTTCAACAACATACATGTTGACGACAGCGTGGTTTCGGAAGAAGTCCGCAACTATATCCGTACCATCGCCCCCGACAAGGTTGATATCGTAAAGCTTTACAAAGGCAAAATCCCGATTTTCGAATCTTTTGGCGTTGATAAGCAGATCAAGAACTCGTTCGGGAAAGTTATTACCATTAAAAGCGGTGTTTACCTCATTATTGAGCATACCGAAGCGTTGCATGTGATTGACGTTAACAGCGGCCACAAGGTTAACAGCGAGATTAGTCAGGAGGAAAATGCCCTGGCGGTAAACATGGAAGCGGCGGTGGAAATAGCACGGCAGCTGCGCCTGCGCGACATGGGCGGGATTATTGTCATTGATTTTATCGACATGCACGATGGCCGCAACCGCCGTACCCTTTACCAGAAGTTGAAGGATGAAATGGCGAAGGATAACTCCAAGCACAGCATCCTGCCGCCAAGCAAATTCGGGCTGGTGCAGATCACACGCCAGCGTGTGCGCCCCGAAACTACCGTGCAGGTATTGGAAAAATGCCCCGCCTGCGAAGGTACCGGCGAAATAAAACCCAGCATCGTACTTACTGACAATATTGAAAACAACATCCGCTACCTGTTGCAGGACCAGAACGAGCAGTACCTGAAAGTTACCGTTCATCCGTACCTGTATGCCTACCTGCGCCAGGGCGGCTTATTCCGTTCCATACAGTGGAAATGGTATTTTACCTATAAAAAATGGATACGGCTGGCTCCGGTAGCTGCACAGCACCTTCTTGAATATCATTTCTATAATAAAAACCAGGACGAGATAAAGCTGTAGATTGGTTAGTGGTTAATGGAAAACCATTAACGGTTTTCGACTCAGATTAAACTTATTCTTCTCAGTTACCCCCCCCGCTGGCGCGGTTCCGATAGCTATCGGAATGTAATCCGTGCCAACCGGATTTTCGTTTAATTGCTATTTTTACTTCCATAAATAATCTATCATTGAGCAGAAAATACAAATTCCATAATCCTGACGGTGTCTATTTTGTGACCTTTGCTGTGCAAGGATGAGTAGATGTATTTACGCGAAATGAATATAAAGACATTTTGGTAGAAAACCTTTCCTGGTGCCAGAAAATCAAATGCCTCGAGATATTAGCCTGGTGTATAATGACAAACCATGTACACCTCATTGTACGCGCCGGGGCAGGTTTCTCATTGTCTGACATATTTCGGGATTTCAAGAAGTTTACTAGTAAAGCGTTACTCAAAGCTATCAGTGAAAATAACCGTGAAAGCAGAAAAGAATGGCTGTTAAAACAATTTGAGACACCGGACGGGAACCGGTTTTGGCGTTCGGATAATCAACCGGTAGAACTCTGGAGCAACGCTGTTATTTATCAGAAGTTAAATTACTTACATCAAAATCCCGTTGAAGCAGGTTTAGTTTTCAGAGCTGAAGATTATGTGTATAGCAGCGCTTCAGACTATGCCGGGAATAAAGGAATGATAGATATATTTGTTATCTGAGAAGAAAGGATGCGAGATTGAATAAGCAATGGCACGGATTGCAAATCCGCGCCAGCGGGGGGAATAAGTCCGGAATACATTTGACTGATTTTATTATTTTTGTTTTACTGTAAACTTCTGTGATTCCACGTCTGCATTTAACTCAATTATAGTTTCAACTATTGAAATAGTATATCCATATGAGAAACTCCGTCAGCATTAAGTTCTATTTCAGTTTTATTTTCATTGGCTTTATCCTGGCACAACAGCTTCAAGCTCAAATTGAAAAAAAAGCAAATGATAGCCCATCCGGCTTTAATGATACGGTTGTAAGTAGTGATAGTGCAACCGGTCAATTGATTTCGATAATGGCTGACGCTGCCCGGGCAGTTGAAATAACTACCAAGCCCTTTAATAAAGGCTTATATCTTTCGCCATTGGAGCTGATCAATGGCAGGATATCCGGCCTGTTAATCACTTCAGAAAGCGGTATGCCCGGAGGCGGTTTTCGTGTGGTTAACCGGGGAATTAATTCGCTTTTCTATGATAGTTCTCCGCTTTTTATAGTGGATGGCGTAATCGCAGTTGACGAGATTCTGAACCTGAATCCGGGAGATATAGAAAGCATAACCGTAATGAAAGACGCAATGGCTGCAGCCAGATACGGTGAGCAGGCAGCCAACGGAGCTATTATCCTAAAAACGAAAACAGGAAATAAAGGGTTCAGGATTAGCTATACAGGAAAAGCAGCGTTTTCAGTCATTTCTAAGAAGACAGATGTTTTTTCTGCTGATGAATTCCGCCGGATTATTAATGAGCGATATGAAAATATTCCTACGGCAACCGGCCTTTTAGGAAATGCAAGTACCGACTGGCAGGATGAGATATACCGGATTGCTTTAGGGCAGGATCACCATATTGCCGTATCAGGTTCAGTTAAAGGAATTCCGGTCAGAGGTTCATTCGGAAGAACCGACCAGGGCGGGATATTAAAAACATCATCGCTCAACCGGACTTCATTTGCCTTTTCAGCAGATCCCAAACTGTTTGACAATCATCTGAAGATTGGCCTGAGGCTACAAGGGTCGCATCATAACGATCGCATCGCCAACGAAACCGCCATTTACAATGCAGTAAATTTCGATCCCACGCAACCTGTTCATAATACAGGAGACTATGGCGGCTATTTTACCTGGACTAACGGTAACGGCCCAAATCCGGCAGCTCCGGCTAATCCGCTTGCCTTGCTGGAGTTAACGGATAACAGGTTGAAAGTAAACAGAATCATCGGGAATCTCAACATTGATTATACTTTGCATTTCTTCCCCGATATGAAACTTGTTCTCAATATCGGGGAGGACAGCTACACATCAGGAAACAGCCTTACCTATGATACCGCAGCATCGTGGACATATTACTACAACAAAGGAATCAGCCAGAAGTCGGATAAGACGAACCGCAACAGGAACCTTGATTTTTACTTGAATTTTAAAAGAGATTTCAACCATATCATCAGCAATATTGAAATCTCGCTGGGGTATTCCTTATTAAACAATTTTACTTCCATTGAAAACTATCTGACCAGTAAGACTTCGCCTGGTGAAAACCTGAATTATACCCGCATCTCATTCACAAACAAACAGAATGCAATATTTTCCAGCCTTGCCTTTTCGCTGTGGGACAGGCTGATCATAAATCTTTGCGGGAGACAGGATGCGAATTCAAGGTATGCCGCAGCTGACAGGAAACAGTTGTCATTTATCGGCCATCTTGAGTTGAAAACGCTAAGCGAAGCCTATGCCAATGATAACAACATACTTTCTGAAATAAACCTGCTAGCCGGTTATGGCAATACAGGATCTCTATCGTCATTGCCTGCCGATTATAATTACACTTTTGATGCCCGTCTGAAACATGAAAAAGTAGTATCAGGTAACCTTGGTATTAAGTTTGGTCTGCTTGATAAGAGGATAAACGGATCAATAGAATGGTATTCAAAGACCGGCGACAATCTTTTGGTGATGGTACCGGTAACAGGTAGCGGTTATATGCTTACCAACGGGGCCAGAATTAGGAATCGAGGTGCAGAAATGACGTTAAATACTTACCTGATTTGCGGCAATAAACTACGCTGGGATTTCAGTTTCAATATGGCTGCCAATAGGAACAGGATTCTATCACTGGGTCCCGGGAGCAATAATCCTGATTATTATGGAATAATTGCCGGTTCTGTTACAGGTCCGGTTGGTACATACGTGCAACTTCAGAGCATAGGTTACCCTGTGGGATCATTCTATGTTTATCAGCAGGTTTATGATGACAATGGTAATCCTGTAGAAGGATTGTATGCCGACAGAAACAATGACGGATCGCTGACCGAAAGAGACAGGTATCATTATCAGAAAACTGCTCCTGATATATTAATGGGTATCTGGTCGAACCTGCAATATGCAAACTGGGATTTTTCGTTTTCCGGCAGAATCAGCCTTGGAAACTACGTTTATAATAATGTGAATTCACTCAGCACTTTCAACAGGCTTTATAGTAATCAGGTCTTCCTGTCGAATATTTCAACTTCCGTGTACAGGAGCGGGTTTGAATTGCCGCAATATTTGTCGGATTATTACATTGAAGATGCATCTTTTTGTAAGATTGATTTTTTAAGCCTTGGGTATAGTTTCCGAAATGTAAGGAAGGACAAACTCGACTTTCGTATTTCTTTGAATGCGCAAAATGCATTTACCTTATCCAACTATTCAGGTCAGGACCCGGAAGTTGCTGATGGTTTGGATGGATATTCCTATCCGCGGTCACGTACATTTTCTATTGAGTTGTCAGCAGAATTTTAGCGAAGCGGGTTTTTCATTTACGGCTGTCAGTAACAGTTTATCGCTTACACGCGAGCGTTTCTCCCCAGCTGTCCGTAGTGTTCCTTAGTATAAACCTGATTGAATGCTATCCCCAGTTGTCCGTAGTGTTCCATAATTTAGTGTTATCCTTAGATTGCAACTCAGGATACAGATAAACCAAAATGAAACTCAAACACCAAGCATTTACCCGGCGTTTTGCTTATAAAGGGCTAACTGTCTCAATTTACCTATAGTAATAAAGGCATCCAGGAATATCTTTACCACACTTAAATCATGTTCTGGTAGTTTTTTAATGATTTTATACTGTGCCTGCCTTTCTGTAAGCACCTCATCCCCTCCCTTCTCCTCAAGGAGAAGGGCGACTGATCGTACCTAAATGACATTTTGTACATTTATACCAGGTTTATGCAGTATGATCTATATTACAAAATCATTTCAGGGGTCACTGAATTTCGGAGCAAAGAGAGAAATCTTCGAAAATGCGAAGGAATTACGTAAAAACCAAACCGAAGCCGAAATAGTGCTTTGGGAACTTTTACGTTCGCGCCGATGTGGCGGACTGAAATTCAGGCGGCAACATCCGGTTAAGGAATTTATTCTCGATTTTTATTGCCACGAGTATTTATTAGGCATTGAAGTTGACGGCGCGGTGCATGAAAATGACATGGCAAAGGAGTATGACCAGAACCGGACAGCCGAACTGGAATCCTTCGGTATTTCCATCCTCCGATTTAAAAATGAAGAAGTGCTTAACAATCTCTCAAAAGTAAAATCTGAAATACTCAATAAATTTGCACAGTTACAACGTGAAAGGGATGAAAAATCAAGCCTTATAAAAGATGAATCAATGTAAATGCATCTATGCCCATTAACAATGTCTCGTCCTGAAAAAAGTTTACACTATTTGGAGTTAATTCTAACATTGGTTTACATTACAATTTTAATCCTGGTATTAGTTGACATATCTTTGTATTGCAAGGTGAAGTGGACGATGGCTCTGCAGCGGTGCAACCATTGAAGGAATAACCTTGCCCGATGGCATATTACCTACCCAGCCTCAACCGGCTGGGTTTGTTTGTTAATATGCTGTTGGTCATATGCCTCAGAAAACCCGGCTTCTAAATTACTAATTAGCTTTGGTTGCTTTCTTCTATATGTTTTCCAATGCTTTTTTAATTCACCAGAGACCTTGTAGGCTTGTGAAGGCGTAAGCATATTGCAACTGCTATGCAGGCGCAAGTTATTGTACTGTTCTATGATCTGACTTATCGTTCGCACGGCTCTATGACGCGTTTCTAAATGCAGATCATTGATCCATTCATCTTTCAAAATACCGTTTACCCGTTCAGCAATAGCGTTCTCATAAGGATTGCCAACTGCTGCCATGCTAATGGCGATATTATTCTTTTGAAGCACTTTTACATACTCCTCACTGCAATATTGAACGCCACGGTCGGAATGATGTATTAACCCATCTATTGGACCAGAACTTGCAGCCAAAGCCATGTGTAATGCCTGAACCGCGTTGATAGCCTTCAAGTTGTCCGCACAGCTAAATCCAAGTATTTTTCTTGAATAAGCATCGGTAAGCAGATAGAGATACAGGTATCCTTCATCGGTCTCGATGTAGGTAATATCAGCCACCCAAACATGATTAGGCTTTATGATAGTAAGATCCCTGATCAGGTTTGGATATTTGAAAAGCCAATGATTTGACATCGTAGTGATCGCTTTCCTTTTCCTTCTTCGTATCAGCAGTCCATTCGCCCGCAATAAATCAAAGAACGCATCCCGTCCAAGTTGTATATTGTTTCCAGAGAGTTTCTCCCTGAGCATCAGAAGTAATTTGTGGGCACCGGCTTTCTTTAGTACTTGCCTTTGTTTACGAACCATTTCTAAAACCAACTGCCCTTGAATGAGTTCCTGTTGCTTGTCTTGGACATTCTTGTAATAGGCTTGCCTTGTATAGCCAAACAGTCCACTAAGCATTTGAAGCCCTGTGTTTGAATGCTTGTGTTTTAGCTCCGCGACTGCTTGGCTCCAGATTTTTTTCGGATCGGAATATTAAACCGGGACTCTGCCAGATCTATCATCGTATCCAGTGCTTCGGTCCGCAATCGTTCATATTCCAACTTCAGTTCCAACTCCTCAATTTTCTTCTTGAGTACCGCTATTTCGGTCGAGCTGGTCTTCTCTTCTTTCGTCTGGGCATATCTATTTGACTCCATGATCGGGCTGTACTTTGGAATAGGTTCGTTTACTATCCCAAATTTACGCATCCAAATCAATACTGCCGATTTTCCGCCTAATTGATACTTTCTTCGAGCTTCTTCTTTAGTTATGCGCCCGCTTAGTACTTCCCGGATCACTTTCAACTTGAAATCGTCCGGATAATAGTTTGCATTCTTTGTTTTCATATCCTGATATTGGTTTACAGTTTCATCCTTTAATGTGTAAACCTATTTCAGGACAAGACACAATCCAAACTCGTCAACAACCCTCTCCTTGAGGAGAGGGCAGGGAGAGGTGAGAACCCGGATACCGAACCACATACAATCAGTTTTTTTGTAAAGGATATTCGGTAGTGTCCCCAAAAGTGTGTAATTAGTTTTTCCTTAACCAATCTCCCCCCCCCCCGCTGGCGCGGATTTGTAATCCGTGCCAACCGGATTTTCGTTTAATTGCTATTTTTACTTCCATCAATAATCTTACGTTGAGCAGAAAATACAAATTCCATAATCCTGACGGTGTCTATTTTGTGACCTTTGCTGTGCAAGGATGAGTAGATGTATTTACGCGAAATGAATATAAAGACATTTTGGTAGAAAACCTTTCCTGGTGCCAGAAAAACAAGGTAGTATCCCAAAAAGTGTGTGATTAGTTTTAGCTTAACCAATCTTCCCGCCTCCGGTCCATTAACCAATTACCCATCCCGAAAGCTTTCGGGACTATTAACCAATCAACCAATCAACCCTTTACCATCCTCACTTCATAATCCATCCCGATAAGCACATCGGCCATCGGCTTAAGCGCCTGTACCATCTGGTGCTCTTTTTCCAGCACCGCCATTCGGTAATCGTTCTGAGGTTCCTTGCCGCGGACAACCTGCGCCTTTTTGGTTTCGTGGTAAGTGAGTTCAATGAAAATGCGAAGGTCAACACCTTCAGTTTTTATGGCATAGAGGCCGTCGATCACCAGCATATCTACCGTAGAATAGTCGGTAGTTAACTGGTCAACCTGCTCGGTTACCAGGTCCACACACGGGCCGGTAGATACTTTACCATCTTTGAATTCCTGTACATTGCGGTAAAGGGTATCCCAGTCGTATTCCCCGTAACCAACCACGTTTTCGATGCCGTGTTGCTTGCGCCATTCGGTTCGCAGCAGCGGCAGGATGCGGTAATAGTTGTCGATATGAAGGGGTTTGGCAAAAATGCTGTGTTTGCGCAATCCTTTCGAGATTACATGCGCCAGTTCCGATTTGCCGGAACCCGATTCGCCGGAAATACCGATGATCATTTTGGGTTTGCGTTTGGACAGAATTTTTTCTATGATGATTTCACCGGCTTTCTGGTGTTTTTCGGTGATTAATAGGACATCTCCAAGCATGGGGGAAGTTTAAAGTTTGATGTTTAAAGTTTAAAGTTTTGGCTCTGATTTGTGGGGTTTTTGGAAGGAAGGCCTTTATTTCAACGTAAATATCGAAGGTTTGTCAGTTATAAGCTGATGTTTTTCTCCGTTGATTTCGACTATTGCATTTCCATTGGTCTGAATGGTGATTGAGTCGTGCATTACATTGAAATGGTAATCTGTTCCCCTGAAAGTAAAACCAAACGCAATGCCTTGCCATGATGCCGGCAGGGCAGGGTTTATTTTCAGGATTTCGTCCCCGAAGTCGATGCCTGCATAGGTGGTGATGGCAATGAGAATGGTACCGGCCATAACGCCTGCATGGATGCCTTCGGCGGTGGTGCCGCCCTGTATATCCACGTAATCGCTGGCCAGCGCATCGCTGTATAGTTCCCAGCTCATGGCGTGGTTGCCTGCAAGGGCTGCCAGTTTCGAATGAACAATACGGCTGAGTGTGCTGCCGTGCGAGGTACGCTTAAAGTAGTATTCGAGATTTTTCTCCAGGTAATCACCAGGCAAAGCATAACCCAGGTTGGTCAGGATGCCGTCAACCGTTTCCTTGTCAAGATTATAGAACGTCATGAGCGCATCTGCCTGCTTCGAAACCTTGAAGGCATCGGGCGTAAGCCCTTCCGACTTCAGAATGCGGTCCATGCGGTAAATGTTACCGTATTTAGCCTTGTAATAATTCCAGTCCAGCTCTTTGAGGTCGAAATAGCCGTCGTACTGGGCAATGATGCCATCGGTGCTGACGGGTATTGCCAGCTTTCGCGAAATGTCATTCCAATGATGCAGTTCTTCCTCTTCCAGGTTAATGAGGTTTTTTAACCGTTTTATCTCTTCAGTTCCAATGATTTCCTGAATGGTATCAACCTTTGAGAACATCCAGGCAGCCATCAGGTTGGTATAGGCGTTGTTGGTAAGCCCGCCTTCTTTTGCCTCAGGATATTGTTCATGAAATTCATCCGGGCCCATCACTTTCCTGATGTCGTAACGGCCGGATTTCTTATTCCATTCCGCTTTGCTTGCCCAAAACCTGCATATTTCGAAAAACATTTCTGCCCCGTATTGCTTCATGAAATCGGCATCGAGTGTTATCGAATAATACTGCCATATGTTATAGGCAATTGCCAGTGAAACATGTCGTTGCAGCGAACTGTGGTCGGGGTCCCACTGCCCGTTCAGCGGGTTGAGGTGGATGATCTGCGTTTCTTCCCTGCCGTCGGAGCCGCTCTGCCAGGGAAACATTGCTCCCCGGTAACCATATTCTTTTGCATAAGCCCGTGCCTGGTCAAGGCGCTTGTAGCGGTACATAAGCATGGCTTTTGCCACTTCGGGGAGTTGAAGATCATACAACGGCAGGATAAAAAGTTCATCCCAGAATATGTGCCCGCGGTATGCTTCGCCGTGAAGTCCCCGTGCCGTGATGCTTGCATCAATGCCAGCATTGTTTGGCGACATGGAGACCATCAGGTGGTATAGATGCAGCCTGATAAGCTTCTGAGCAAAACGGTCACCGGTAATTTTGATGTCGATTTTTTTCCAGATAGCTGACCATGCCCTGGCACTCTCTTCGAGAAGGGTATCAAAATCAGCAGCCTGGCTGACGGTTTTGAGCGATTCGGCAAGCGGATCGGTGACGTCGTCGGGTTTGGAAGTGTAAATGGCAACCTTCTTCACCATTGAATAAAGGTTTCCCTGTTCGACAGCAAAAGTGGTCTCACCGTATACTGCGCCGGGTTCGGTGTGTGGTTCAAGCAAGTAACCTTTCGGGGATAAGTCGGAGTAGAACTGGCTGACAGATGCTACCGCAATTTTTATCCCTGATTGGGTTGTTTCGACAAGCAACTGCTGCAAGTTGCCCTCAGCTTTTTGCTCAATTGGCTTTAAATGTTTTTGGTTCAGGCTCTTATAACGATCAACGCCTGCATTGATGATAGCGCCGTTGATTCCGGTTTTGATGGTAATACTGTCTGAATAGTTTAACGGGATAAGCGTGTATCGCAGGGCTGCCAGATGGCGGTTGTGCATGGAAGCGAACCTGTCGCTGATAATCAGCGTTTCATTTCCCTGGCTGTCGCGAACTTCGATATGCCTTGTGACGAGGCCTGTGCGGAAATCGAGATGACGTTCGATGTAGGTCACTTCACAGGCATCAGAGTCTGTCCATTCTCCATCGTTGATTTTGAAAGTGACCGGCAGCCAGTTGGGGATATTTACAAAATCTTCGTTTTCAACGTCTTTTCCCGCGATAGGAGTGATCAAACGGTTGTATAATCCTGCAACATATGTTCCCGGGTAATGATCTGTGCCGGCAGAAGCCTCTTCCAT
>JAKLFM010000027.1 GCA_022711175.1 Bacteroidota bacterium
AAGACAGGATTTGACGCCAACCGTATCATCAATGAGTACGAGATAGCCCTCAACACCGTCATCAATCCCCTGCAGGAGTTCTTCCTCCGCCACTTCGACCAGATATTTACCTCTTTCGGGATGCCTGTTGGTCAGCTCTCCTTCATCAATGAGCCTCCAATTTCCCGGGTAAATCCTTTCTGCTTTGTATGGGAAGCCCGCCGCGATTCCGGCTTGGACTATGATCCCACCGATCCCGTCCAAAAGCAGCTTGTCATCCAACTCCGCAACACCTTCAACCAACCAGCAACAGAAACCACCCCATAACCCATTTCCCACACATTCCTCCCCTTCAGGGGAGGTTAGGTGGGGCTCTTCCCGCAACCCATGGCTCTCATCACCGCCTCCGAAGTCAACACCCTCGCTTTTGTCAACCAGCTTGACCCGGCGCTGATATTGCCACAGTTCATCGAGTCTGCCCAGACAAAGTATATTGTTCCCGTAGTCACTCAGGATGTTCTGTACCTCATCGCTGCTACCCCTGAGAACTACACTACTCTTGTTGATGATTACATAAAACCATACCTGGCATTTTCGGTCAAGTACATGTTTTACAACCAGCTGCTCACCGAAACACAGCAGTTTGCCATCTCAAACGAGCAGCGTGAGGATGCCATCAACGAAATCCGGGAAATCTGTTCCATCAAGCTGGGCTTGCTGCAGGAATACCTGGATGAAAACATCTTCGAAACACCCGCTGTTCCGTCGGTTCAGAGTATTGCAGGCATCCGCCTCAAACCCAATCCTTTAATTAGCAATCCTTCAGGCACTGCTGACAATGCTGATGTTGCAACTCAGGTCATGGCTTCCTCTGTCGGAACAATCTCCGAAGATGATACCCTGCCTTTTATCAAATCAGCGGTTTCGCTGCTCAACAAGATAACCTGGACGAATTTCAAAGCCCTTATCAGGACATCCCTCAGCAGCTTCTTTTCACCCATTGACCACACCCATGAGGAGCTTGCCATCACTACTTCCGATGGACTGCTTGAAATGGATCTGACGGATAACGAACTTTCCATCACTCCTTACGCTGCCCCCATCACTCCTGCACCTGCTTACCCTTATTTCAGGGCATACAATATGAACTTTCCTTTACCTAATGCTGCTTCGGTTCATGATCTTGTCCTCGAAGGGAAACTCCTTACATCACAGCTAAGAGCTTTCACCCAGACCTCTTATGTACCGGCTATTTACGCACTGACGGGTATCTATAATTCACTTGCCGGGGAGTTTAGCGGAGGTGTGAAGATGTATTCCTCCAACCAGGATGTCCTTACACTGCAACATAACCTGAGTGGCACTTCCGGTGCTGATGCCATACTGCTGCGAATTAAACGTGACATCGGCGGTACTGTGTCGCAGGATAAGCCCGTCATCTATATCACCGATGACCCTGCTTCTCCCAACGTCACTGGTGAATTGCTCAAAGCTACCGTTGATAATGTCCTCAGGGTTTGTTTGAATCCCCGGGTACCCGATGGATCCTCTGCAGTAGCTTATTTGATTGACACCCGCAACAACCTGGCTGATGCAGGAGCCAAACTGCTCTCTGTCCGCAATCAGGGGATTGAAAAGGCTTCTGTTTCAGCTTCCGGCAGAGGTTCATTGGCAGGCGTCTCATCTTCTGAAGACCTTGAAGTAATCCGTGGAAAGTACGTTTATCACCGCCAGGTTTTAGGAACTGACTCAGATGGTGATTGGCGCTCATATTCCGATGCCTCCGGGTTTTACTTTCAACTCCGTGTATCTGGTTCCTGGGTCACAAAGCACACCATTTTTGCCTGACATTAACTCAAATCATACAACCATGCCCGTATCCCGTAAAATATTACCGCTCAACATTGCCGCTGCAGTTGAACCGGCTTATACTCCTGCAATCCTGGTTCCCGATGGGGCGACTTACCTCACTGCCCAGTTCATCTATGCCCCGGGTGGTGATGATAGCCCTGTGGTCACCATGGAGCAGAGTAATGATGGAAACCATTTCGATGCTGTTTCTGATCCTACCGGCTCAGCAGTCTCCCTCGCACTTAACTCCTCTGATACTTCAGCTACCCTTAACATCACCGGACTGTTGGCTCAGTGGATAAGGTTCAGCATCTCCTTTGCCGCTGATTCAACCGGTACAGTAATTTCAGTAACCATCCTGTTCCGATAACCCACTAAAACCTCTACCGATGGGCACTTCCAAATCATATAACCTGGGTATCTCCAACGCCCTTGGAGTTCACACGGCTACTGTAAACCTCGAAGCTGGTGAGAATATCATCGCCTCTGTCTCTTTCAGCAAAGCAATCTCCAGAGCACCTTTCATGGTCATCGTGCTTGATGCAGACAACGCACCCCTGGAAATCAGCTGGTCATCGAACCTAAACGGCAGTAATTATGACCTCACCATCTATTCTTCCGAATCTCAAACCAATGTAAAAATCGTCGTATTATGTTAAAACAACTCTTCCTGGCATTCACCATCCTGCTGACTTCTCTTTGTTCAGCTCAAACAGGTACCGGTTGGACTAAGGTCCTCAAGAAGACTAACTACCGCGATTCCACCTACTTCGCCAAAGGAATCAAATTCCCGGATGGAACTGTAGTAACAGGTTCTCCATCTCCTGATTCTGTCATTGTTTCCGCAACGCCCATCACTTCAGGGAACTTCTACCTCAGCTCTTCCGACAACCGCCTTCACTACAAATCAAATGGTTATTGGTACACCGTAGGTATCACCGACAGTGTCGCAATCATTCCCATGACCACTGATTTGGTCAGCTATTGGTCATTGGATGAGGCTTCCGGAACACTGTACGACTCCGAGAATGATAATGATGGTACTGCCTACGGAGCCACCCAGAATGTTTCGGGCAAAGTAGGGAAGGCTGTCAGCTTCGATGGCACAGATGATTACATCCTGGTTCCCTACAATTCAAACCTCAACGTAACCGGCTCTTTCTCTTTCGCAGCCTGGTTCTATCAGACCGGTTCACAATCAAATGCCATCCTTTCGCGTGATTATGGAAGTGGTGTTGTGCCATATATTCTTGAGATCACTTTCGGATTCCCCCGCCTCAGGTACTATGAAAATGCTTTTGTGGACCGCGGTGACGATGAACAGGTGAGTATAGAAACATGGTATCATCTGGTGTTTACGGTGAATAGCTCCGAAACTAAGATTTACCTCAACGGTACACTGGTGATGTCAACTGATGGTATTTCATCGCTCCCCACGAATACTACCAACCTTTACATTGGCAACTACCCTTATGGCAGCTATTATTTCCAGGGCATTATTGATGAAATCGGAATCTGGAACCGGGTGTTGTCCCAGGCTGATGTCACCCGCTTGTATAACAACGGGGATGGTCTTGCTTACCCTTTCTGATCATTTATACCAACTTCACCTCTAAACCATGAACAAAAAAGTCAAAGATATTTTCATGTATGCCCTGGCAGGGTTGATAATGCTGCTACTGTTCCTGTTTGTAGTCGTACTGATATTCCGCCCGATTCCCAGTGTAAACAAAGAGCTGCTGTACCTGGCAACCGGCTTGGTATTGGGTTGGGGAACCAGCATCATCGGTTACTTTTTCGGCAGCAGCAAGGGCAGTGCCGACAAAACAGATCAGATGATGAACCAAACAAAGTCAGACCAATGATACCGGAATACCTGTCCATTATCATCTCATTAATCACCGGCGGGAGTATCAGTACTCTCATTACTCTGCGCTACATCCGAAAAGGCGGCAAGCTCGATTACACCGAAAAAGCCATCGCCTTCATCGAGCGGCAGTACGATGAGGTCCTTGCCAAGAACAAGGAACTGCATGACCGTGTCACAGCCTTGGAAAAGCTCATTCCTCTTGCCTGTTTTCGCTTGAGCTGTGACAACCGCCAAAAGAATGATCCAACAACACCTTAAGTAGCTCTCACATGATCGACATTTCAAAACATATCACAATGCGCGATGCCACATGCTCCAAATATGCGGATGCTCATGGCATTAAAAACGAACCATCAAAGACTGTCATCTCAAACATGCAGCATCTTGCCCAGACAGTTTTTGAGCCCCTCTGGCATCACTTCGGCGTGCCATTAAAGATCAATAGCTTTTACCGTTCAATAGCCTTAAATCGCGCAATAGGAGGCTCTATCACCTCACAACATGTACTTGGGCAAGCCATGGATATAACATCATCTGGAAATGTATCCAACCGTCAGTTATTTGATTATATCCGCACCAGTTTACCATTCGATCAGTTGATTTGGGAGTTTGGTGATGACCATAATCCCACCTGGATTCATGTTTCTCTCTCAAAAAGCTTTAACCGAAATCAGGTTTTGCGTTCCCGCCGCCGTCTTTCAGGTTCAGTTTATTATGAAATAATTCCTTAGCACATGATCTGGAAAGCAGTTCTAAAGCATAGCCATTGGCTCATCATCCTTATCCTGCTAATTATTATCGTGCTCCAGCAAGAGTGTCACCACTGTCCACCCTGCCTAACCACCGATACTATAATCACCACCCACACCGACACCATTACTATCACGCACAACCACTATCTCCCAGCACCTCTGCCCGATACCATCATCAATACCGATACAATATTCCCTGATACTGCTGCCATCTTAGCCGATTATTCAGCCCTTAAAATTTACAACCGCACCCTCCTTGATGACAGCACCGGCAAAATCTCCCTCCTTGATTCCGTGCAATTTAACGCTCTTCAAGGCTCTCAACTCTCTGCCGTTTACTTCCAAAAACAAACCGATGAAACAATCACCCATACCGTTTACCAGCCCAATCCGCCAAAACTCAAAGTTTTTGCAGGCTTAACAGCAGGTTCTTCTGTCAATTTCAGATCAATTCTTGTTCCTCAACTTTCATTTCTGACGAAGAAGGATCACTTTTATTCCTTTGGCTTTGATCCTCTTAACAAGTCAATCCTTTTCAGTAATGCCTGGCTGATTAAATTTCATCCCCGATAGACCATAAAGAAAAATCATCCTTAAATCCCAAATAAAATATTTCTTTTAAGCAGTATGTGAAAAGGTATAAATTTCAAAATTCAAGATAAATTTATTTTTATATCAGAGAACAATTTTAATTAAATATAACTATATTTGTAAAAGTTCTTTAACAATTACGGTATTTCTCTCGGCACTTAATTCGGTGAGTCAAAGTCCTGAAAACAAATACAACATACTGTAAATTAGCTGGTTAAAAAAATCAAATAAGTCCCGTCCGGACCGCTTACATTAAACAAAAAAGCCTGTAAATCAAATGATTACAGGCTTTTTTACTTTTTGTAGAATTGACTTCATCTTCATGGATCGTCAAAAATAACTTCGATAAGTTTCTTACAGTTTGAATCATCAGAATAGTTCTTGCTTAGAATGCTTTCCCTTTCTTTCAGCTGCCCCGGTGTAAACTCCTCATTAAATAGCTGTATTAACGTCGCCTTTAACGACAGCGCATCACCAGCGGTTTCGCATAAAGTATCCAGCCCCGTACCTGCAAGCATGTCCGGATTAACCAGCACGAAACGCCCGCGGTACAGCGTATTCAGCAGTTTAAGCTTTAACCCTGTTGGTTGAAACGTTACTAAAACATTTACATGCGCTTGTTTGATCAGTTCGTCCATCCTTACTTCATCAGGATTGGCGACCAATGAAATATTACCGTGATTATCAGCAAGCCTTTTCAGCGAAGAAGGTGGATTTAGCCCGGCAATTTTCAGAGGGATCTGAAGGTCGTTGAAAACTTCTCTGATAAGATATTCAGCTGCTCTCAGGTTTTCAGCTACTGACAGGTTACCATGATATAAAGCATAACCACCCTTTCCCGGTAAGGATGTCACCTGATCATTGCCATGGAAACTGGGTAAATAAACCACCTTATTCGATGGAAACTGCGAGTGAAGGTATGATGCATCATGCTGCGACACAGCAAGCATTGCTGTTGAATGCTTCAGTACATGCTGAAATTTCTTCAATTTCAGAGACTCCCGAAGCATAAATGCCTTTACCGGCAGACTTTTCTCAGCCCTTGCCAGGTGCCTGTAATAATCATGCTCTATATTACTTTCGCGGTAAATAAGTTTTCGGCCCTGCAACCGACTGTCCGCCAAGTAATAACATGAATGAAGCCCTTCGAAAAGTATTGGATAGTTGTTGCTGCACAGATTCCTGAGCAATTCACTGCTCCTGCGGCTCTCAACTATATAAGGCCTGACCGAAAGTGCCGACAGGATTCCGGTTTTACGAGGATAATAAGTCACCGTTTTACACAATCCATCCAGTTCTGAAGCCGGATTTCTGTCGTACCGGAAACAATGCAGGTGAATTTTTATTCCTGACTTTTCCAAAGCCACCAGCTTGTGGTAAACATCAATTACGCCTCCATAGTTTGGCGGAAATGGTATTGTAAACGATACGATGTTGAGGTGCTTGTCAGGCATATTTTGAGAAAATTTCAATTAGAACCTGCTTTTCGGTATCCCAGTTCAGTTCGCGGGCAGCCGTTTTTAGGTTTTCTTTCCATATTCTGATCCGGCTCTCATCATTCAGCATGTCGGAAATTTTTTGAGCAATGTGCCGTGGATCGTGGCTTTCAATAAATTCTCCTACTTGATACTGGTCAACAATTCGCTTTATTTCGGGTAAGGGTGAAACAAGTAAAGGAATTCCTGAATGGATATAGTCGAACAATTTGTTTGGCAGGCTGAACCTGTAATTGATATTCGTATCCTTATCAATAGCAAGGCCGATATTAGCAATAGCTGTATAGGAAAACAATTTATCTGGAGTTTGTTTCGGAATAAAGATCACTTTCGATTCGAGTTTCGATTCCTGGACCTGCTTTTTTAATAATGGCAGAACGTCACCACCTCCAACGATCAGCAAAACAGCGTTATCGAGATATTTCATTGCCTCAACTGCTTCTTCGGCTCCGCGCTGAATATTAATCCCGGCTCCTTGTAGCAGCACAATCTTTTTATCAGCCGGCAATCCCAATTCCTCACGTGTTTGAACGAATATGTGATCTTTCCGCTCAGGAATATTCCTCACAACCTTGAATTTCGTTCCATACTTTTCATAAAATAAACCGGCAATCGATTCATTCACAGTAATGCAATCCTTCAGCTTCGGAACTATCCGGCGCTCTATTCGTTTCCATATTTTCTGAACCCGGTGACGGCCTGTTAGCTCGGGCGTTTCGGTAAAATACTCATGACTGTCAAAAACCAATGGAATCCTCATCAACCTGCTCACCATGAAATTAGGAAGCAGTGTATCAAGGTCGTTACTCACCAGCAAATTGGAGCGGTTCGCCATAAGGTAAAAGAACAATCTGATGTTGTACTCGGCATAAAACATCGGCCCTTTTTCCCAAAGCAGTCGCATCCTGTGCGTTTCGTAGGGACGATCGGGCATGCGCATACTGTCATGCTTATGGCGACCAACCATAACTACCTCAAAACCAATCTCCAACAAAACCTTCGCGGTTTTATCAACACGCTGGTCAGTTACAAGGTCGTTGATGACCGAGATAATAGCTTTCTTTTGTCGCATGATCGTTTTGCGAAATTAGCTTATTCGGCTCAATTATTGCCACCGGCAGGTCAATTCGCCGGGAATACCGTAATTTTGCCCTTCAGAAATATCGATGTCAACAGTAACCTTATTTCGCCGATGCTTAGAATCCTCGAAAACATTCAGCTTAAGCCTTACAACACTTTTGGGATTAGCGCTATTGCCAGGGAACTGGTGGAGATCAGGAGTAAGGAGGATGCTGTTGAACTGGTAAAAAGCGGACAGTTCAAAGGTAAACTGCACCTTGTTCTAGGCGGCGGCAGCAATGTCCTGTTTACAGCCGATTTCGACGGTTTGGTGATTAATATTCTGAACAAAGGCATTCATCGCGTCGAAGAAACTGAGGATACCGTCCTTGTTGAAGCGGCTGCAGGCGAAGTTTGGCACGACCTCGTTATGTGGACAGTTAATCATGGCTTGGGTGGCCTGGAAAACTTGTCGCTCATTCCGGGAAGCGTTGGTGCCGGGCCGGTGCAAAACATTGGCGCTTATGGTGTTGAACTAAAAGACTGCTTCCATTCGCTGAATGCCATCGACCTTGTTTCAGGAAATGATCGAGCCTTCAGCAAAGAAGAATGCCGTTTCGGCTATCGCGACAGCATATTTAAAAGAGAACTCAAAGGCCGCATGTTGATTTACTCGGTCACATTCAGGCTTTCGAAAGTTCCGATGCTGAAACTTGGTTATGGGGCCATAAAGCAGGAACTTGAAGCCATGAGCGTTAACAAACCAACAATCGCTGACGTGAGCAAAGCTGTCTGCAGCATTCGCATTAGCAAACTGCCCGACCCGGCAGTAACGGGCAATGCAGGCAGTTTCTTTAAAAACCCTGTGGTTTCGGCCGGAAAAGCTGAAGACCTGAAAAAGCAGTATCCTGAAATTCCGGTTTACCCGCAACCTGACGGGACTGTTAAACTAGCTGCCGGATGGTTGATAGAGCATTGCGGATGGAAAGGATATCGCGAAAGTGATGCCGGCATACACCCAAAACAAGCTCTTGTTCTTGTAAATTACGGCAATGCTTCCGGTCTTGATATTATCAGCCTGGCTGGAAAAATTCAGAATTCGGTACTTGAAAAGTTTGGTGTGAGGCTCGAAATGGAGGTGAATGTGGCCTGACTAATAAATAAAAAATGTTTGCACTATTGCCTTCTGAGAATGGATTTCTCGATGCAACTCCATAAAAGATCCGCCGACCTGTCCCAGGAAAACTTCCGGGACTGTTCCAATCCCTTCTCAATCAGGATATCACGAAGTCCCGGCTCATTTACGATCCTGTCCATTGCGGCAACAATCTCATCTTTTGAGCGAGGATTCACTAACAGTGCGGCATCGCCGGCAACTTCGGGCATCGAAGTGACATTGGAAGTGATGACAGGCGTTTTACACTGAAATGCCTCCAGAATAGGGATGCCAAACCCCTCGAAAACAGAAACATACGTAAGCGCCAGTGCAGATCCTACAAGTTTCACCAGTTCACTGTCGGTAACTCTTCCCGTAAAAATCACATCATTCCTGAACTTCATATTCTCATAGGTAAACCGCATATCGTCAGTCCACCACATTTTTGCACCGGCCACGATGAGTTTTATACCTTCAGAATCATTTTCCTTGAATTTGTCAAAAGCCAAAAAAAGGTTTTTCAGGTTTTTCCTTGGGTTAAGCGAGCCAACGAACAGAAAATAACGTTTGTTCGATGAAAAACTACGGCGAACTGTTTCCTGCTCACTTCCGGTTAACGGACGGAAATGACTCGAAACGCCATTATAAACAACATCAATTTTCGACTGGTCAACGGTATATCGCGTAGCGATATCATTTTTTGAGTATTCCGAAACAGTTGCAATCCTATGTGCTTTTCTTGCAAAACGCGGAAACATTCGCCTGTAATACCGGCTTACAAGCCAGGGCAAATCCTTGGGGTAATGTTCAAAGTTCAGGTCGTGCATAACTGCAACTGATGGCACCCTGGTTTTGATGGAAAGATAACCGTCGGGCGACACGAAAAGGTCGGGTTTAATACGTCTGAAAAGCAGGGGCAGCGATACTTCGAACCACAGCAAATACAGCAGCGGGTGACGGGCCTGGGGAGGAATGATATAGGGATAAACATTATCCGAAAATATGAATTCCTTATCGTAAGGGCGATCGAAGATAAAGTAAAACTCATGCTCAGGGTGTGCCTTTGCCATCCGGCTCAGGGTTTCGGCTGAAAACCTGCCGATGCCGTCGAGACGATTACTGATAAGCAAACGCGTATTTACCGCTATTTTCAATCCTGCTTTTTTTTACAAAGATATTTTTTACTTTTAAATACATCACATTTCTTTCGCAAAACTAAAGCTCCGATCATCTTCAGCTTTTATAATCAACTGCCTCAGAGGCTGAAATTGATTTGCATATTCCGAAATTTACTTAATTTTGGACAATCCATTCAAACAATATTATGCCTGTAGCCTTACAGGCGCTTGCACATGCGTCGTAAATTTCTGACAAATCTCGGGCTGCTGCTTTTTCTGAACTTCCTGGTGAAGCCTTTCTGGATATTGGGAATCGACCGCACGGTACAGAACATTACAGGCCCTGACCAGTATGGCTTTTACGCATCGCTACTTAATTTCACTTTTCTATTTAACATACTTCTCGATTTTGGCATCACCAGTTTCAATAACCGGAATATTGCCCAAAATTCGCATTTGCTCAATAAACACTTCTCGGGAATTATTTCCTTCAAACTGATCCTTGGCGTCCTATATTTCATTGTCACCCTGATTGTTGGACTCATTATCGGCTACAAATCACGGCAAATGGAGTTCATTGCTATTCTCGGATTCAACCAATTCCTCACCTCGTTTATTCTTTACCTGCGGTCGAACATTTCCGGAATCATGCATTTTAAAACCGACAGCGTGATTTCGGTACTCGATCGTTTACTTATGATATTGATTTGCAGTGTCTTGCTGTGGGGCGGTGTAACTCATCAGACTTTCAGGATTGAATGGTTTGTATATGCCCAAACAGCCGCTTACCTGCTCACTGCCATCCTTGCATTTATCATTGTCGTGAGGAAAGCAGGTTTCAAGAAGCTGCATTTCAGTCTGCCTTTTGCCCGGATGATTATCAAGCAAAGTTTCCCTTTCGCCATCCTGGTGCTGTTGATGACATCGTATAACCGCATTGATTCAGTGATGCTCGAGAGGCTTTTGCCGGACAACGGAAAAATGCAAGCCGGTATTTATGCATCGGCATACCGCTTGCTCGACTCGGTAAACATGATTGCCTATCTGTTCTCGGTTATACTGTTGCCTATGTTTGCCAAACTCATAAAAGACAGGCTTTCTGTTGAATGGCTCGTTAAGTTATCATTCACCCTGCTCTTCACCGCCTCCATCATTGTATCAGTTGGTTCGTTCTTTTTCGGTTATGAATTGATGGATTTGCTGTATGTAAGTCATGTTGAAGAGTCCACAGCAATATTCAAATTACTGATTATCGGTTTTGTGCCCATTGCCACAACCTATATATTCGGTACGCTGCTCACTGCCAATGGCAACCTGAAAGCACTGAATATCATGGCTTTTTCGGGAATGATTATCAATATCGGCCTTAACTTCCTGCTTATACCGGGTTTTTTAGCCCTTGGTTCGGCATATGCCAGCCTTGTAACCCAGTTCGTAACGGCTATCATTCAAATAATTCTTGTTCAAAGGCTCTTCAAATTTCACGTCAATTCAAGGTTTCTCTTCACACTGCCGGTATTCGTGGTTGGAGTAATACTCATTAACATCGGGGCAAAGAGCATGAACTTCACCTGGCAAACTCAGTTTATCGCTATGGTAATCATGTCATTTTTATTGGCTACAGTCCTCAAATTATTCAACATTAAATCGCTTATCAACCTCATCCGCAGCAACACTCCCTGAAAGTTGCCCCGTTAACTGCATTTCACTGTGTAATCCCTTGTTCCATTTATAACAAGACACTTGTTATTAAAGTTATTTGTTCTATTTTTGCGGTATTCAAAACCACCGAGGCAACGCATGTCGAATTCATCCCTTACCAACGCCACTGATTCCGATAGCGTAATTGGTTTCCTCATCAAATGGCGAAAAACACTGGGAGTTTTATGTTTAGTTGCTGCATTCATTTCGCTGTTTGCTTCTTTTCTTATCACTCCCCTTTACCGCTCTACTGTTATCCTTTATCCTGCCTCAAGTAATTCCATATCCAAAGCGCTGCTTAACGAAAATCCTGCAGCTGACAAGGATATTCTTGAATTTGGCGAGGATGCACAAACTGAGCAGATGCTTCAGATTCTGAATTCAGGAAGGCTTCGTGATAAAGTAGTTGCAAAGTTTAATCTTGCCGGACATTACGGTATCGACTCAACATCGCGTTTGTTTCATACCTGGCTAAACAGGCAGTACGAAGCGAATATCAACTTCAAGCGAACAGAATATATGGCTGTGAAGATCACAGTTCTTGACAAAGACCCTCAAATGGCCGCCGACATTGCCAATTCGTTAGCTGCCCTTCTCGATTCGGTGAAAAACGATATGCAGAAACAAAGGGCCATCGAGGGTTACCGCATTGTTGAGGCTGAGTACAACAAGCTTCAGACCGAAGTAAAGCAGAAAGAGGATTCGCTCACACTGATACGAAAAAAAGGTGTGAACGATTACGAAACACAGGCTGAAATGATCAACCAGCAACTGGCCATTGAAATAGCACGGGGAAATACTTCAGGAATAAAAGCGCTTGAAGCCAGGCTTGATACCCTTGCAAAATATGGTGGCTCCTATGTTTCGTTGCGCGATGCATTGGAAAATGACAAGAAACAACTCAGCTTCGTGAAAGCCCGTTACGACGAAGCCAAGATTGATGCTCACCAGAGTATTCCTCAAAAATTCATTGTGCAGGACGCCTACAAGGCCGAAAAGAAAGCCTATCCGGTACGCTGGCTCATTGTAATGACAACCGTTTTGGCAACGTTCTTTTTCACGGTTATAGTTCTTGCTGCGCTGGAAAGATGGGGTAACGAACCTACCTTCGCAAGGTTCATTACCAAACTGAACAATAAACGAGCGCAATGACTGACTAACGATTATTCAAAGCTTCCTCTAAAAACAAGACAAAACAGGCATAAACGCATGGAAAATTTCTTCGATAATAATAACCTCCTCCGAATCCTTTCGAAATGGAAATGGCACCTGGTAATACTGGCAGTTTTGTCAGCTCTCGTCTCCCTGATCTTTTCGAGCTCAATGGTCATGAAACCAAGGTTCAAATCCATTGCAGTTGTTTATCCTTCGAATGTTGCACCTTATTCGGATGAGAGTGAAACGGAGCAAATGCTTCAGTGGATTAACTCGAAAGATGTGAAAGACAGTGTAATGAAGAAATTCGACCTGCCGAAACACTATGGCATTGATTCGTCATACAAGTATTTCAGCTCTACCATGTCGTACCTCTACGATAAGTTCATCAAAGTTTCAAAAACTCCCTTCGAAAGTATTGAAATTGTTGTAATTGACCGCGACCCGGTTGTTGCACGCGACATTGTGAATGCAATCATTCACTATACCGATCTGAAGATCAGAGCCACTCATCATATAAAATATGTTGAAGTTGTTGACGGTTTAAAGGATGCACTTGCTATTAAACAGCGTGAGATTGATTCAACAAAAGCACTCATTAATGCACATCAGGGTTCAGCAGGTTTCCTCTCAAAAAATGCTGAAACGCTTGGTTTGATAACAACTCCCGGACAACAGGCCACACCTGCCAGGAGCGACGGCGATCTTATTTTCCTCACCTACCGCCTTTACGGACTGGCAAATGAGTACGACCTGATCATGCAGAAATATGACCTTGCTATTTTCGATCAGCACAAGAAGTTCACTTTTGTGAACGTAGTTACACCTCCTCAGGTAGCCGATAAAAAATCTTACCCTAAACGGCTGCTTGTTATGTTGTACTTCGTAGCAGGCTCCTTATTATTAAGTCTTGTAGCCATAGCTGTTGTTGAGCAAAAGAAGGCTGCAAAGGCATAGTAACATTAAATTAAACAGCGCTTTTTCCGGCGCCGCGCACCCAGCCTTGACCGACCGCATCAAAATATCGATCGTTTACATCATCACGGCACTGTTCATTGTATTGAACACGTATCTGGTGGTGAAAAAAGAGTATTACTGGGGGATATTTATCCCGCTGGCGATCATGCTGATCGCCCTTTATGTTTTCAAATTTGAAAAGGCCTTTTTTCTTGCTGTTTTCTCAACACCACTGGCGGTAGGCATAGGAAGTTACGACCTTGGAATCAGCGTTTCAGTGCCTTCAGAACCGCTGCTTTTAGGTCTGCTCCTGGTTTTTATTTTGAAAGTGATTATCGAAGGCTACCCTGACAAGAGGATACTTCGGCATCCTCTGTCGGTTATCATCATGATAAGCCTTGCCTGGATGCTCATAACCTCATGTACAAGTGTTTTGCCCATTGTTTCGTTTAAGTATCTGGCATCAAGGCTGTGGTTTGTAATACCAATATTCTACCTGGGTACCGTGATGTTTAAAGATATTAATAAAGCCAAACTGTTCGGATGGGCATATATAGTGCCCCTGATCATAGTAATTGTCATCACAACTGTTGAACACCAGCAATACGGTTTCAGTGAAAAAGCAGGCCATTGGGTAATGCAACCTTTTTACAACGACCATACCGCATATGGCGCAATTCTTACACTCTTCATCCCCTTGCTGATCGGCTATTGCATCGATCGCGATACCACATTGAAAATGAGGATCACTGCTTCAGTTGTTACGCTGATATTTATCGGAGCACTCTATCTTTCGTTCAGCCGGGCTGCCTGGGTTAGTTTTGCCTTTGCTGCAGGTGTTCTTTTACTCATATTGCTCAGGATAAAATTCAGATGGATTGCTGCTGTTGTCGGCATTATGCTTGTTGTGTTTTTCACTTTTAAATTCGAAATTCTCGATAAGCTCGAAAAGAACAAACAGGACGCCTCAGCCAATTTCATTGAGCATATTGAATCCATCTCCAATATTTCGTCCGATGCATCAAACCTTGAACGCATCAACCGCTGGCAATCGGCTTTACGCATGTATCATGAGAAACCAGTTTTTGGCTGGGGGCCAGGCACATACCAGTTCGAATATGCCCCTTTCCAGAGTTCGCGCGAAAAAACAATCATCAGTACCAACCTTGGAGATCTGGGCAATGCCCATAGCGAATATATCGGCCCTCTCGCCGAAAGCGGACTGCCCGGTATGTTAATAGTACTTATTATCATGGTCACGGCCATCTATACAGGTCTCAAAGTCTACCGTAACACTCCAGATCGTCAGGTAAGACTGCTTGCGCTTACTGTAACTCTTGGGCTCATAACGTATTATGTACATGGTATCATGAACAATTTCCTGGATACAGATAAGGCTTCAGTGCCTTTCTGGGGGTTCATGGCGATACTTGTTGCGATGGATGTTTACCACGGCAAGAAACCGGAACAAACTGTTGTTCAGACTAATAAGCCGAAAATGGTAAATGATGATGGCAGTGAAGAAACAAGTACCCGTTAACCGAAGAATCTGTCTTAGATATCCATATTTTTCAGTAAATCAGGAAGCTTACGTGAAGCAGCTATTTCGCGCCACCTTCTGATGGCTTCATCTGCAGGAATCCCGAAATAGGTCTTGCCGCCTTCAAGCGATTTGTCAACTGCCGATGTAGCGAGCACAACGGCTCCTTTGCCAATAACAATATCCTTGTTTACTGCCACCCTACCCCACAGGATTACATCATCTTCGATGCGTGTAACACCGGCAATGGCTGTATGAGCTCCAATAAGGCAATTTCGGCCGATAAAAGTATCATGACCAACCTGCACGTGATTGTCGAACTTCACACCTTCGCTGATGACTGTGTTTCCCGACACTCCCCTGTCAATCGAACACAGAGCACCAATCTCCACGTTATTGCCAATCACAACTTTGCCGCATGAAACCAGTTTCCGGTAACCTGAAGGTTTGCGCTGGTAATAATAAGCATCAGCCCCCAGCACGCTGTTGGCGTGAATGATAACATTATCGCCAATGGTTGTTCCGTCATAGATTGAAACATTGGAATGTATAATGCAATTGCAGCCAATACTGACATGATTTCCAATGAAAACTCCGGGTTGTATAACGGTTCCTTTGCCTATTACCGCCGAAGGACTTATTGCCGCAGTTGACGGAATGAAAGGCGATTGAAGCGAAGCAATCTTTACATAAGCTGCAAACGGATCGTCAGTAAAAACGAGGCATTTGCCGTCAGGATGATCAACTTTTTTATTGATAATGACAACGGATGCTTTCGACGAAAGGGCTTTGTTGTAATACTTGGGATGATCGACGAAGGTTATATCGCCTTCCTCAACCATATGTATCTCGTTAATTCCGGTAACCTGGAAACCGGGATTGCCTGAAAATTCAGCATCAAGCATCCCGGCTATTTGCTGTAAGGTAAATGGAACGGCGAACTTCATGGACTAAAATCCTGATTGAAGATATTCCGGAGAATGTCTCTCTGACTATTTGGCCCGTTCGATATAGTCTCCTGTGCGTGTATCAATACGGATGCGGGTTCCGGCTTCGATGAACAGCGGAACACGAACCGTGGCACCGGTTTCAACAGTGGCAGGCTTCAGCGTGTTGGTAGCAGTATCGCCGCGCAGTCCCGGTTCGGTGTAAGTAACTTCGAGTTCAACAACCGAAGGCAATTCGCAGGTTAGTATAGACTCAGTATCGGCATGGAACATAATTTCAACTTCCTGGCCTTCTTTCATGAATTCATGACCATCAACCATATCTTCTTCAACAAAAGTCTGCTCAAAGGTCTGGGTATTCATAAAATGGTAACCCGATTCGTCCTTGTAAAGAAACTGGTAAGGGCGGCGTTCGATGCGGGCAACGTCAACGCGTTCGCCGGCGTCAAATGTGTTGTCGAGCACCTTGCCGGTTTTGAGGCTCTTCAGTTTTGTACGAACATAAGCAGCGCCTTTGCCGGGTTTTACATGTTGAAAATCAACAATTTTATAAAGATCGCCTTTGAATTCGATGCATAATCCGTTACGGAAATCAGCGGTTGTGGCCATAAATTAGGTCTTGGGTTTAAAAAGTGTGCAAAATTAAGGAATTCCACTGAAACGGTAACTCCAGCCAATCATTAAAATAAGAAAATCGATCATCACTTTAATACCTGATGGCTCCGGCCGTTCGTATGGGGCTCTGCAGAATTTGCAGTTAATGCCCTGAAACTAGTAAAAATCCTGCAATATCATTTTCGGTGCAAGTTAATATTCAACAATTCAACCATTTACGCTTTGCTTACATCCTTCATCTTAAAATCATTGATAAGGATTGATTCACGGCAAAAGTCGTGCTCGGCGGGCTGAGAATTGGAGCAGATGATAATGATTCGATCGGTAAGATGATCCGCCACCAGGCTTCGGTACCATTCAATGCCGGCAGCATCGAGGTTCGAGGCCGGCTCATCAAGAAGCACAACCGGCACGTCGCTCAGTATGGTGAGAGCAAGTTTTACGCGCTGCTTCATTCCCGATGAAAAATACTTCAGTGGTTTATGTCTATTTCTACCAAGTTGCGTCAATGAGATAAACTGATTTTCGTCTATCTGCCCTCTGAATTTCCTGAATTTCAGGTGAAAATCCACCATTTCGGCGAGAGTAAATTCTTCTATCAGTTCAACATATGGGCCGGTTATCGAAACTTGCCTGAAAACCAATTCATCAGGTATTTTTACCCCGTTTTGCTCAAAGGTGATTTTACCGTTTGTTGGTTGCAGGTGCCCGGAGATTATCTGTAGTAAAGTAGATTTCCCCGAACCGTTTGATCCAAGAATTGCGTATGCATTACCAGGCAAAAAGCTAAAATTAACATTCCTGAAGATCCATTCACGGTTGTACTTGCGACCGATATTTTCGAGCATTACTTCCATAGATATTTCAGGAGTCGGTTTAAAAATATTGTAGGCTTTTCAACGCAGGCTTTACGAAGCGGGAAAATAAGATACATCGGTTATCATCCGGTCACTTATAAGTTCCGGAATCTTTACTCTCTGCCCGAGGAGTATCCTCTCATAATGCCGCGGGTGGAACGCGAAATGAAAGATAGTATTTCGTCGCGCTCGGCTGTTGGAGGCATTGTTGTTTCGATGACGCCAACCGCCTGCGAAACATTGTATCCTTTGAGATAAATAATGCGGTATATCTCCTGGATTTCGTTTATTTTTTCGGGTGTAAATCCGCGTCTGCGCAGTCCTATACTATTAATTCCTACAAACGAGATGGGTTCACGGGCAGCTTTAGTAAATGGCGGAACATCTTTGCGTACAAGCGCTCCTCCTGATATCATTGAATGCTGTCCAATGGTTACAAACTGGTGCACAGCGGCAAGGCCGCCAACAATAGCCCAGTCTTCGACCGAAATATGCCCTGCAAGCGCCACGGAGTTGGCAAGAATACAGTTGTTGCCAACCACGCAGTCGTGTGCAATATGGGCGTACGCCATGATAAGGCAATTGTTACCGATTACGGTTTCCCAACTTGCCTTTGTACCGCGGTTGACGGTAACAAATTCGCGGATAGTTGTATTGTCGCCAATACGGACAACTGTTTCTTCACCGCCGTATTTAAGGTCCTGAGGTATGGCGGCAATTACGGCGCCGGGAAAAATACGGCAATTTTTACCAATGGTAGCGCCTTCCATGATTGTAACATTCGACCCTATCCAGGTACCTTCGCCTATTTCAACATTTTTTTCAATATTTACAAACGGTTCAATCACAACATTTTTTGCAATGCGTGCCTGCGGATGAACATATGCTAATGGCTGGTTCATATTAGATTGTATTGGAATCGGATGCTTTTTTCTTCGAAATCTGTGCCATAAGTTCGGCTTCAGTCACTAAAATATTATTTACAAATGCATTTGCTTTGGTATGGAAAATACCACGGCGAACCGGCGAGATAAGTTCGAGTGAAAGAAACAATGTATCGCCCGGCACAACCTTATGCCTGAATTTTACGTTATCAATCTTCAGAAAGTAGGTGGCATAATTTTCGGGATCGGGCACATTGTGCAGAGCAAGGATACCTCCGGTTTGCGCCATAGCCTCCAACTGGAGTACACCCGGCATAACGGGTTCGTCGGGAAAATGGCCGGTAAAGAACGGCTCATTCATGGTTACATTTTTAAGCCCTACCACATGATTATCACTAATTTCCAGAATCTTATCGATTAAAAGGAAAGGCGGCCTGTGCGGAAGAAAACGCTTGATATCGTTTATATCATAAACCGGCGTTTTGTAGATATCGAACGAAGGCTTCTGCTTTGAAAGCATAACCTGTTCGCGTACAAGTTTAGCAAAGTTAGTATTCACGGCATGTCCGGGGCGTGTTGCAATTACATGGCCTTTTATCGGAACGCCAATAAGCGCAAGGTCACCAATAACATCAAGAAGTTTATGCCTGGCGGGTTCGTTATGATGCCTGAGTTCAAGATTGTTGAGGATACCTTCCTTAAGTACTTCTATTTTTTCCTTACCGAAATATTTGGCCAGCCGGTCGAGTTCGGGTTGGCCCAACAGCCTGTCAACAAATACGATTGCATTGCTAATGTCGCCCCCTTTAATAAGGTTGTTCGCAATGAGATATTCTAGTTCATGAAGAAAAACGAATGTGCGGCAATTGGCAATTTCCTGGCTGAAGTTGTCAATATCGTCAAGCGACGCGTATTGAGTGCCTAATATCCTGGTTTCGAAATCAATCATGGCCGAAATTCTGTAATTCTCTTCAGGCACGAGAATCATTTCGCTCTTTCGGTGCGGGTCGGAATATGTAAGAGTTGAATGTACTTCGAAATATTCGCGATCAGCCTCCTGCTCAACTTTGCCCGCCAACTTCAGCGCTTCGATGAAAGCTGCAGCGCTTCCATCCATGATTGGCATCTCAACATTATCAACATCAACAAGTATGTTATCTAATCCTGAACCAACAATGGCAGCCAGCGTATGTTCAATGGTTGCAACCCTGACACCCTGATGTTGAATTGTGGTTCCGCGTGAAGTGTCAACCACATAATCGGCAATTGCATCAATCACAGGCTGGCCTTCCATATCAATACGCCTGAACTTGATACCATGTCCAACCGGTGCAGGCCTGAAGGTAAGTGTAACATTTTTGCCTGTGTGTAGTCCGGCACCGTTAACACTAACCGGCGCTTTTATAGTGCATTGCTTAACAGCCATCATATTCCTAACTTTAACGTAAATAAATTAAACCTCTTTACCGTCTTTTGGTTCATTGAACCGGGCGAGTTGCTTTTCGAGCTCCGATACACGCTGTACCAGTTTATCGAGGTTATTAAAAACAGCTATTGATCTTCTGAATCGTCCAATTTCAATGGCCGGAGCGCCCAACAAAGTGCTGCCCGGTTGCTTTATATTGCCCGGAATTCCGGCCTGGGCGCCTATTTTTACATCGTCGGCAACAACAATATGCCCGGCAAAACCTGCCTGACCACCAATCATACAATTGCGGCCAATCTGCGTTGATCCGGCAATACCAACCTGTGCTGCAATTACGGTGTTTTCACCAATCTCAACGTTGTGTCCTACCTGTATAAGATTGTCGAGTTTAACTCCTTTACGTATTGTGGTTGAACCCATCGTAGCCCTGTCGATGGTAGTATTTGCACCGATCTCCACATTATCCTCAATAACAACATTTCCAATCTGGGCGATTTTAAGGTAGTTACTACCATCCTGAGGGGCAAATCCAAAGCCATCAGCGCCAAGCACTACTCCTGCATGGATTGTACAACTAGTACCGATTTTGCAGTCATGATATATCTTTACGCCAGGATATAGAGTTGTCCCTTCTCCTATTTCAACATTGTCACCAATATAAACCTGCGGATAAATCTTCACTCTATCGGCAATTGTCACATTTTCACCGATATAACTGAACTCGCCAATATAAACATCTTCCCCTGTTTTCACCGATCCGGAAACAAAGGCAAGGCTGCTGATACCGGTTTTAGGCTTGTTCATCTGATTGTATATATCAAGCAGCCTGGCAATAGCAATGTACGGGTCCTCAACCCTGATCAACGTGCAGGTTATTGGCTGCTCCGGTTTAAAATCATTACTCACGATGATTACCGAGGCAGTTGTTGTGTAGATGTAGGGTTCGTATTTTGGATTAGCCAGAAAACTCAGCGAATTGGGCTCGCCTGATTCGATTTTCGCTAATTTACTAATCATAAGTTCACTGTCGCCTTCAACAGAACCTCCGATCATGGCG
The DNA here is from genome assembly GCA_022711175.1 of Bacteroidota bacterium. Lineage (GTDB taxonomy): Bacteria > Bacteroidota > Bacteroidia > Bacteroidales > UBA4417 > UBA4417. The sequence continues at coordinate 21,012 of JAKLFM010000027.1, forward strand.
GCTATCTCCCTGGCCTTTAACTCCATACGAGAAAATGTTTTTAGTGATGCAAAATACTGGTAACGGGCTGCAAAGATAGGAATTATACTAAAATAGCATCGGGTTTCAAACGCGCTTCATAAAGGGATTATATCACTGCGAAATAAAGTCGTGATTATTTCACTGGCGATCCAAAAGATTGATTCAATATCCGGCTATTCTGGCTGATGATCCCTGTTACCAGGCAGTTTAGGGTAACAGATAAAATATTTGGTTACAGTTTTCGACAGTACTGCAATATTAAGTTGGTCGGATGCTACTGTTATATCATTTATCTTTCCATATTTATCGACAATATTAATTTTATCACGGAAAGGAATATAGGCATCATTAGCAATACTTCCTGTAAAGACAAAGTACTCAAGTTCGGAATAACTGAGATTCATCTGTTGTTTCAACTGTTGTTTCATTTCCTCAACATACTCATCGGGAAAGGGTTCCGACTGAAGAACCACTTTTGGCAATGTCCTGTAAACAAGCGCTTTGCTTAACTCTGATAAAACCCTGTCGGGGTGATCGGTCCAAACCTTGATGGCAGAAAAAATATCAAAATCATCGAGTTTCGAAAACAGTTCAAGTACCTGTACATCAGTACGGAAATCAGTCGCGGTTATGTGCCGCGAAAGGAAAAACTCCAGCGCAGGAGAGGCAAACAACTTTGCACCATTTTCGCTCAGCAATTTAGCACGGCGCAAAACGTTGATAAGTGTGTACTCGGCTGCCAGAACTGTTTTATGGAAATATACCTGCCAGTACATTAGCCTGCGCGCAACGATAAACTTTTCGATGGAATAAATCCCTTTTTCCTCTACTGCTAGTTCCAGATCCAAAACATTCAGCATTTTAATGATGCGGTCGGTACTTATGACACCTTCGCTTACTCCGGTGAAAAAGCTGTCGCGCATCAGGTAATCAAGCCTGTCAACATCCAACTGGCCTGAAACAAGCTGATGAAGAAATTTTACCGGGTAATTTCCACTAAAAATATCGATAGCAAGGCTCAGTTTTCCTCCAAACTCCTTGTTCAACCTCTGCAGGAAGAGCAGTGAAATCGCTTCGTGGCTCATCTCATAAACCAGGCAGTTTTCGAGGGCATGCGAAAAAGGCCCATGCCCAACATCATGCAGCAAAATGGCAAGCAAGGCTCCTGTAGCTTCATCGTCAGAAATCTTTACTCCCTTGATCCTCAGCGTTTCAACAGCTTGTTTCATGAGATGCATTGCACCAAGAGCATGATGAAACCGGGTGTGCAGCGCTCCCGGATAAACCATGGCTGTGAGCCCAAGTTGTTTGATCCGTCGTAAACGCTGGAAATACGGATGCTCAATAATATCAAACATGAGCTCATCAGGAATTGTAATAAAGCCGTATAGCGGATCGTTGATAATTTTTCGTTTATTTGGAATGAAATGGTTCACAAAAATTGTTAAATTTGTATATGTTTGACGGATTTGTAAGGGTTGCCGGCAATAATTACAGACAATTCTCATTATCTACCTGTATGCCATTCATCTGCCGGTTTCATGCTTCATCAGGAAACCAAAAGTACAGAATTTAAGGCATAGAAGAACGCTGAAACACAGATTAATACACAAGTTATGGAAAACGGGGTAATTCTTTGGGCCGATGATGAAATAGACCTGCTGAAACCACATATACGATTTCTCAAAGAAAAAGGATATGAAGTGCTCACTACCAACAATGGCGATGAAGCCATTGACTTGCTTAAACAGCAGCCGGTTGATATTGTTTTTCTTGACGAACAGATGCCAGGATTGTCAGGTATTGAAACACTTTCAATCATAAAAGCCAGTTACCCGAACCTGCCAGTGGTTATGATTACCAAAAGCGAGGAAGAGCATATAATGGAAGATGCAATCGGTTCAAATATTTCCGATTACCTTATAAAACCGGTCAACCCAAAACAAATCCTGCTCAGCGTAAAGAAAAACCTTGAAAATAAACGGCTCATAAGTGAAAAAACCACCTTCGCCTATCAGCAGCAGTTCAGGAACATAGGCATGGAAATATCCGGCAGGTTAAATCATGAAGAATGGGCCGAAGTGTATAAGAAACTCGTTTATTGGGAGTTGGAGCTCGAAAAATCGCAGGACCAGGGCATCGTTGATGTCATGCGCATGCAAAAGGAGGAAGCCAACCATGTTTTCAGCAAGTTTGTGGAGAACAACTATTACGAATGGGTAAACGGCAAAACCGAAAACAAGCCTGTTCAATCACATACTTTGCTGCGCGAGAAGGTTTTTCCGCTGCTTGCTAACGATCAGAACCTGTTCCTGATCCTAATAGATAATATGCGGTACGACCAGTGGAAGGTATTACAGCCTGTTTTCGAGCAATTTTACCGTGTTGAACGCGACGAAACATACTATGCCATTTTGCCTACTACGACACAATATGCGCGAAATACGCTATTCGCGGGGCTCCTGCCGAGCGAAATTGAAAAGAAATACCCAAAATACTGGGTTAATGAGGACGAGGAAGGCACCAAAAACCAATTCGAAGGTGAATTGTTAGGCGAAAACATGAAACGCCACGGCAAAAGCATTCCCTACTCCTATACCAAGGTGCTCAACCTGGCAGCCGGGCGAAAACTTGCCGAAACGTTGCCTAACCTGATGGGAAACAAGTTCAATGTGATTGTTTACAATTTCGTTGATATGCTTTCGCATGCTCGTACCGAAATGGAAGTTATCCGCGAACTTGCCGACGATGAAGCTGCTTACCGCTCACTTACGGTTTCGTGGTTTGAACATTCGCCTTTGTTTGACATAATAAGGCTGCTAGCCGAAAAGAAAGCAAACCTCATCATTACAACCGACCATGGATCGGTGCGGGTTAGCAATCCCGTGAAAATTATCGGCGACAGGAACACAAATACTAATCTCCGTTACAAAATCGGTCGCAGTCTTAATTATGATAAAAAAGAGGTTTATGAAGTCAGGAATCCCGGCGATATTTTCCTTCCGCGCACCAACATGAGTTCATCATATGTTTTTTGCCGGCGTGATGACTTCTTCGCTTACCCTAATAATTACAATTACTATGTGAATTACTACCGGAATACCTTTCAGCATGGAGGCATTTCGATGGAAGAAATGATCGTTCCGGTTGCATTCCTGAAAGCCAAGTAACTGATTGCCAATGTCAAAAACATACACCTGTTCCGGCGTTTATCAATTACCCGACATTGTAAGGTCGCTGCTCAACACCTGGCCCAACGAACGGATTTTTGCCTTTTATGGCAAAATGGGGGCAGGTAAGACTACATTTATCAAAGAATTTTGCAGGCAATTGGGTGTCGAAACCGTTGTAAACAGCCCTACATTTGCGATTGTGAATGAATACCCTTCCCCTGACGGACGGAGTGTTTACCATTTCGATCTTTACCGCCTCGAACACTGGGAGGAAATGCTCGACATTGGCTACGAAGACTATTTTTACAGCGACAATTACTGCCTCATCGAGTGGCCTGAAAAAATTGAAAACCTGCTCCCCGATTCACACGTAACGGTACTCATCGAAACCGCACCCGAAGGAGAAACTAGATTTTTCACTTTTTGAAAGATTCACGTTTATGGACTTATCAAACAACCACCTTTCGGAACTCCTGCACGGAACGGCTTATGTGCCACGCGAAGAAACCCTCGAAATAAAAAAAGAGCACCGGCAACTTATTATTGGCATCCCGCGGGAGGTTTCACTCAACGAAAACCGCATTGCACTTGTGCCTGATGCCGTTGGTTTGCTTGTGCAGCAGGGACACAGGGTGATAATTGAACAGTCAGCAGGCACAGCTGCCCATTTTTCAAATCATGAATACAGTGAAATGGGAGGTGAAATCACACGTGAACTCAGTCAGGTGTATTCGGCAGATATCATTGTAAAAATAGCTCCTCCAACGTGTGCCGAAGCCGAAATGATAAACCCTCGTCAGGCAATCTTCTCTTCTTTGCATCATCCTGGCCTCAGCGATGAATATTTCAAGAAACTCGGCGCAAAAAAGGCAACCGCATTGGCTTTCGAATTTCTTCAGGACAAAATCGGCACCTTTCCCATTGTGCGGGCAATGAGCGAAATTGCAGGGAATACCTCGGTGTTGCTGGCAGCAGAATATATGAGCGATGCCGAATATGGAAGGGGTAAGATGCTTGGTGGCTTTTCGGGAATATCGCCCACCGAAGTTGTAATACTCGGAGCGGGAACAGTAGGTGAATATGCCGCCAGGGCAGCCTTAGGCATGGGAGCCTTCGTAAAGGTATTCGACAATTCTATATATAAGTTGCGAAGGCTCCAGAACAACCTGAATGTTAGGATTTTCACATCCATACTTCAGCCGCGTGTTTTGCTGAACAGCCTGCGAACTGCCGATGTAGTCATAGGTGCCGTTCATTCCACTGCAGGCCGTACTCCCTGCCTGGTATCCGAAGATATGGTAAGGCAAATGAAGGAAGGCGCCGTTATTATTGATGTAAGCATCGACCAGGGAGGCTGTTTCGAAACATCGCATCCCACCGAACATCAAAATCCTGCATTCAGAAAACACGGCGTCACCCATTATTGCGTTCCCAACATTCCGTCGAAAGTCCCGCATACCGCATCGTATGCGCTTAGCAACTTCCTTACGCCAATACTCGAAAAAATAGGCGATGAAGGAGGACTAGAGCGTGTATTGATGAATGATTTCGGAGTAAGACAGAGTGTTTACCTGTTTAACGGCATTGCAACCAACAAATACATCAGCGACACCTACCATCTGCCTTTTCAGGATATAAATCTGCTCATGGCAGCATTTCACTGATATACATCGCATTGCTCCAACATTTATCTGAAAATATTGTTGCTATTGGAGCGACTTACACCCTTATGAAAAACGTAACACCGAAAAGGTTCTTAATTTTGTCAGTAAGCTGGATACTTACTTTAACAGGCTTTTCCATGAACCCTTCGGATTTAAAGAAGTTCACAATCAGCGGCACAATAAAAAACAGTGCCAATGGTGAATTGCTGATTGGCGCAACCATTTATTGCCCCGAAGTTCAATCGGGTACTGTGTCGAATTACTATGGTTTTTACAGTATCAGCCTGCCACAAGGGGAATACACGATTCGATATTCTTATGTTGGTTTTGCCGATGTTGAAAAGAAAGTGCTGTTGCAAAGCAATCAAAAACTCGATATTAGCCTTCAACCGCTGGAAGAACAACTGGATGAAGTAGTGATTACAGGTAAACGCGGCGATGAGAATGTCAAAGCAACTGAGATGAGTGTCGTAAAGCTCGACTCTAAAACCATCAACAAAATTCCTGCACTCCTGGGTGAAACCGATATTATCAAAGCTATTCAACTTTTACCCGGAGTGCAGTCAACAAGCGAAGGCAGTACAGGCTTCAGCGTGCGTGGCGGCAGCCCCGATCAGAATCTTATCATCCTCGATGAAGCTACCGTTTACAATGCATCGCATCTTATCGGCTTTTTCTCAATTTTTAACAACGATGCTATCAAGGATGTTGCCCTTTATAAGGGAGATATCCCTACGGCCTATGGCGGCAGGCTCTCTTCTCTTCTCGACGTTAGAATGAAAGACGGCAATAACCTCAAAATGTCAGCTACAGGTGGAATCGGAACAATCTCGAGCCGGTTGTTGCTCGAGGGCCCCCTGCTCCGAAACAAATCCAGCTATCTCATATCGGGGCGTCGCACATATGCTGATTTGTTCCTGCCATTAGCAAAAAATGAGGACCTGCGTGATAATAAACTCTATTTCTATGACCTTAATGCAAGAATAGCGCATACCTTGAACGATCGCAACCGTATTTATTTTTCAGCATATATGGGTCGCGATATTTTTAAAAACAAATATGCTGAAATGGGCTTTGGCAACCGTATGGCATCATTGCGGTGGAATCACCTTTTTTCGCAAAAGATCTTTCTCAACACAACTGCATCTTATACTTCATATATTTATAATGTTGGAACTCCGCCTGGCGAAGCAAGTTCATTTATTTGGAAATCATCGATGGATGATTTGTCGGTGCGCTCTGATTTTACAATCTATCCAAACCCGAAGAACACCATTCGCTTTGGTGCGTCATCCACCTTACACAATTTCTTCCCGGGAATTACAAAAGGACAAGGTAATGAGAGTCTGCTCATCGAGTTTAAGCTGCCCCGCCAGTATGCTCTGGAACATGCGGCCTACCTGAGCAACGAACAAAAAATATCACCGCTGCTAACTATTAAATACGGAGTACGCTTTTCTGCATTCCAGAACATTGGCCCTGGCACTTATTATACCTACGACGATCTACATAACCCTGTAGACAGCATCACCTACAGAACTCCTAAAATATTTCATACCTGGTTTGGCTTTGAACCGCGGGTTTCGCTGGTTTGGATATTGAGCGAGCAATCATCATTGAAAGGCAGTTACTCGCATACTGTCCAATATCTTACGCTGGCGCAAAACAGTACTGCCGGCACACCGCTTGATGTCTGGTTTCCGGCTTCGCCCAATGTAAAGCCGCAGGCCGCCGAGCAAATCGCTGCCGGGTATTTCAGAAACTTCAGCAAGAACCAGTATGAGACTTCCGTAGAAGCATACTATAAAAAAATCAGTCACGTGATTGATTTTAAAGACCATGCCATGCTCTTGCTAAACGAATATTTGGAAGGTGAACTTCGTTTCGGGTCAGGTTATGCTTATGGACTGGAGTTTATGGTAAGGAAAAACTCCGGCAGATTGAGTGGCTGGATAAGTTATACCTGGTCGCGGTCATGGAGGACAATTCAAGACATCAATAACGGGAAAAAATATCCTGCTCCTTACGATAAGCCTCACAGTGTTGCCGTGGTGGTCAATTATTCCCTTACGCCGCGTATTGAGGCTTCGGCTAATTGGGTTTACTCCACTGGACTACCGGTTACCTTTCCAACCGGAAGGGCTGTGATTGGAGGTGCAATTGTACCAGTTTACTCCGATCGCAATGCATACCGCATGCCCGACTATCACCGGCTTGACTGCGCCGTTACTTTTAAAGGAAAGGAAAAGCCAGATAAGAAATGGCATCACGAGTTTAATCTGTCGGTTTACAACGCTTATGCGCGAAAAAACGCGTGGTCGATCAATTTTGTGCAGGATAAAAGCGATCCTAATGTGACCTTCGCAGTAAAAACTTACCTTTTTTCGGTAATACCGGCTATCACTTACAACTTTAACTTTTAATATTACATACATTGAAGTTTGGCAAGATCATATATATTACAGTTGTCACTCTGATTGTTGCAACATCCTGCACTGAGAAGGTTGATATTCAACTCGATGAGTCATACACCCGCCTAGTAGTTGACGGAAGCATCACATCCGATACGCTTGCTCACACTATAAGGCTTACAACCACAACGAGCTATTATTACAATCAGCCTGCACCGGGTGTTAGCGGCGCATTAGTATCAATTACCGATGGAACAACTGTTTTCCCCTTAACCGAAACATCACCGGGCATTTACCAAACCGCTGACACCGTTGCCGGTAGTGCTGGTCATACCTATACACTCAATATCACGCTCAAACAAGCTATTGGCGGGAATACTGATTATAAGGCAACAAGTTACCTCAACCATGTCAGTTCGTTGGATTCAGTGGCGCTAAAGTTCCAGCCCCAATGGGGTGATAAGGGATTTTATGAGGTAAAGGTTTATGTTCAGGAGCCACCAACTGTAGATTACTACCGGTTTATGATCTATAAAAACGACGGCCTACTTACCGACACAATTACCGAATGGTTTGTTACCGACGATAAGTTCTTTAATGGAAGCTACACTAACGGGGCTGCGGTTGGCTATCTCAATCAATCGAATCCATCCGAACAACTAGACCAGGGAGATGTTGTAACCGTCGAAGTGGATAATATCGGCAAGGACTATTGTAACTTCATTTGGAATACTCAAAGCGAGATCCGTGGAGCAAATCCTTTATTCAGCGGCCCTCCTGCAAATGTGACAGGAAATATCAGCAATGGCGCAATAGGCTATTTTGCTGCATATTCATGCACACGGTCAAAAAGGTCTGTGCGTTAAGCAGCAGCTAATCACTACTCAGGCAAACATCCAAATTGATAGTACATTTGCCATAGTTCCAGCAAATAAACATTTATTATGCACGACATTGAGCCACATTATGCCTGGAGATCGCTCTATATTTCATCAGAAGATGAGCGATCGCCATACTATGGACAGGAATACTCCGAATTTGAGTTCACGCATCATATTTACAACTATCTCATTCATCCTCAATGGGATGAATTCGGATCAGCTACCTTATATCTTAAAATCCTGTTTGCCGATTACGACAAACAATTCTGCATTATTGAACTTATAGGCGAATGGAACGATTGCCTGTACAACGACATCATGTCTTTGAAACGCAATGTAATAGAACCGTTAATCGAACAAGGAATAACAAAATACATCCTCATTGGTGAAAATGTTCTCGATTTTCATGCATCGGATGATTCATATTACCAGGAGTGGTTCGATGAAATTGAGGATGGTTATATCGTATCTTTAAATTTCCGCCCTCATGTAATCCATGAAATCGAGCAGGCAAACATCGACTATTACATGGCTGTGGGAGGCAAATTCAATGAGATTGCCTGGAGGTCGCAAAGCCCGTTAAAGTTATTCACGTTAATTGATTCGCTAATAACCAAGCGATTAAATGCATGAAAATCAGAAAGTTTATTCTTTCTTGGATTTCAAATACCGCTTCAAAATATGCAAGGTGCTATTTATGCTGTAGAAATTTCAGGTTTGAAAGGCCTGGTCTATCAAATTTTCCGCAAACTTGTTCTGGGTACATCAATGAGCAGGCTTTGGCCTACACATTCTATCTCAACTTTCACGCGGTGTTTGCCTTTCAGGTTAATCAGCACACCAGTTAAACCCATCATCGGGCCACGGGTAATTTCGATATTCACTCCTGCTTCGAGATCCGAAGACGACTCGTCGTATTCCGGGGCGCCTTCACCAATATATGCTTTGATAGCTTCAATCTGCTGAGGTGGAATAGGTACGGCCTTACCTTCGAACGTCACAAACTTAACCACGTTATCTACCTTAAGAACAGGCAAATGTTCCTTCTCCGTGATGTTCACGAAAACATACGAATTGAACAACGGCACCTGAACTTTCTTCTTCCTATCGCTCCATTGCCTGATGGTTGTCCGCATCGGGAGGAAGGCACTTATTTTTCGCAACGTAAGTTCGGTAAATACTTTTTTCTCCGATCTCGACCGGGTATAAATTGCATACCACGTGAACTCGCCGGATTTTTCAGGATTCAGCATAAAAAAATAATCGTGAAGTAGTTAAATGCAGGTTGAATATGAAGCCGCTAATTTACAGGAAAGACATCAATGTAGCTCTTTGTAGACAAAAAACTAATGAGGTATTCGTTACTGCTCTGCAAGATAATGAGTATAAACTTTATTGATTCCTTCGGCTAACCCGGTGGTGGACTTCCATCCCAATTTATTAAGTTTGGTAACATCAAGCAACTTACGAGGTGTGCCGTCGGGTTTTGTAGCATCAAATTCAATCATTCCTTCGAAACCCACTATTTCCTTGATGAGCAATGCAAGGTCGCCGATTGATATTTCCTTTCCTGAGCCAATGTTTATATGTGTGTTCCGAACTTCTCCTTTTTTATCGTTGATTAAATTCTTGAATTCTACATCTTCCATGATAAACACACATGCATCGGCCATATCCTCAGCCCACAGGAATTCGCGCATAGGTTTACCTGATCCCCAAAGGGTGAGTTTGGAAGCACCATTATTAATACTTATGCCGTTTAATTCCAGGTATTTACGAATCCGATCCTCCTCAGCATCATACCTGATATCCTCCATCGGATGTTTGCGCAGGTCTTGTCTAATCGCTATGAGATCGCCCTTCTCCAGACATTTTGCCAGGTACATCTTACGGATCATGGCAGGCAGCACATGCGATTTATGCAGGTGAAAATTATCGTTGAAACCATATAGATTCGTTGGCATCACCGCCAAAAAGTTTGTACCATATTGCAGATTGTATGATTCGCACATTTTTATTCCTGCTATTTTGGCGATTGCATAAGGCTCATTTGTATATTCGAGTTCCGAGGTTAAAAGGTATTCTTCTTTTAGCGGTTGAGGCGCCAATCGGGGGTAAATACATGAACTTCCAAGAAAAAGGAGTTTCTTCACACCGGTTTCCCACGCCGAATGGATGACATTGTTCTGTATTTGTATGTTTTCATAAATAAACTGAGCTCTCATCGTGTTATTCGCCATAATGCCCCCAACTTTCGCAGCAGCGAGAAAAACATACTCCGGCTTTTCTTTTTCAAAAAATGCACCTACTTCTTGCTGGTTGGTGAGATCAAGCTCCGCATGAGATCTTGTGATCAGGTTTGAATAACCTTTCCGGCGAAGTGCTTCTATAATTGCACTGCCAACTAATCCGCGATGTCCGGCAATATATATTATTGATGTTTTGTTCACAGCATTTTGGGTTAATTACACATCATTACCTGGCAATTAATGAAAGACTCCAGACTTTGGCTTGGAAAATTCTTAACTGAAAACAACAACGTATTATCGTTTGTTTGTCATTTTGGCTATTCAAAGTAATTATTCACCCTGAATCCTCCATCCTTCAAATACTTATCTTTACGAGCAAGCTTTAAATCTGATTGCATCATATCGCTTACAAGGCTTTTCAGGTCGAATTCGGGCTGCCAGTTTAGCAGCTTTTTAGCTTTGGAAGGATCGCCAAGAAGCAGTTCCACTTCTGTTGGTCTGAAATACGCCGGGTCAACCTGCACAACTGTTTTACCAGCAGGCAAGTTTTGTTCGCCGGAACATGTGACGACAATGCCGCGTTCATTAATCCCTTCACCGACAAATTCCAATTGGATACCGGCTTCAGCAAATGCCATTTGTACAAACTGTCGCACTTCGGTGGTTACCCCGGTAGCAATCACGAAATCATCGGGTTTATCGTACTGCAGCACTTTATACATAGCTCTCACATAATCTTTTGCATGCCCCCAGTCGCGCTTGGCCGAGAGATTGCCGAGAAACAATTTTTCCTGCATTCCAAGTGAAATACGTGCTGCCGCCATTGTTATCTTACGTGTCACAAAGGTCTCCCCCCGGATAGGTGACTCATGGTTGAATAGAATCCCGTTTGAAGCAAATATACCATACGCTTCGCGATAGTTTACGGTAATCCAGTATGCATACAACTTTGCAACCGCATAAGGGCTCCGAGGGTAAAAAGGGGTGCGCTCAGTCTGTGGGGTTTCCTGCACAAGTCCATATAGTTCACTTGTGGAAGCCTGGTAGATGCGCGTTTTATCCTTCAGCCCCAGCAACCTGATCGCTTCCAGAAGCCGAAGTGTCCCCACAGCATCAGCATTGGCAGTATATTCCGGCGTATCGAAACTTACCTTAACATGGCTCATTGCCGCGAGGTTATAAATTTCATCGGGTTGAACCTCCTGAACAATGCGTATAAGATTCGACGAATCAGTCATATCACCGTAATGAAGGATGAGGTTCCGGCTTTCGGTATGAGGATCCTGGTAAAGATGGTCAATACGGTCGGTGTTAAACAGTGAACTGCGCCGTTTAAGCCCATGCACAATATATCCTTTTCGAAGAAGGTACTCGGTTAGATATGCACCATCCTGCCCGGTAATGCCTGTAATCAGAGCTGTTTTCATATATGACTTATTTATGTCCTATCATGTATGGAAGTGGATCAAAATGTTTAAATCTTAGTGCTTCCGGCCAACATCATCCATCAATGTTCTATAAACCTGAAGCGTTATATCAAACCAATCAACCAATCAACTGCCCAACCGAACAACCAATTCTTCATATTTGCGATCTGATATCATGTACAATCTCAATACTCTTTCTTGCATCTTCGAGTCCGAATCCATTTCCTTTAAAAATTTCTTCATAGCTGCGAGTATGCAATTCGGTGAAACCCTCACTGAATTCAACTTCTTCGCCATCAACCGTAATTGTGCGGAATGTTCTTTTACTTGCTGCAACCGCCTCCGGGGGCAAGTAGTCGGAGTTTATGCTCAGAAACCATTTTACCCGTGCTTTCTCCAAGTAAAGGAATCCTGATGCATGATCGGCATGATGCACTTCAACCTTATTCTCCTTTACATCGCCAAAAATCCATGTAAGCATATCAAAAAAATGTATGCCGATGTTAGTTGCAATACCTCCTGATTTCTGCAAGTCGCCTTTCCACGATACAAAATACCAATGTCCCCGCGAAGTGATATAGCGAAGGTTTACGTCGAAAATCTTATCAGCCGGGGTTGCGGCAATTTTCTCTTTTAGAGCAATAATTGCCGGGTGCAAACGCAACTGCAGGATTGTAAAAATACGTTTTCCTGTTTCCTTTTCTATTTCGGTTAGGGCATCGAGGTTCCAGGGATTAAGTACCAGTGGTTTTTCACATATGGCATGGGCATCGTTGCGCAAAGCTAACCGCATGTGTGCATCATGAAGGTAATTTGGCGAACATATCGTAACATAATCCACCTTCTGTCCTGGCCCTTTTCGGCGTAATTTATCCAGGTGACGGTCGAAGCGTTCCGGCTCAGTGAAAAAGTTGCAGTCAGGAAAGTAACTGTCCATGATGCCAACAGCATCAAATTTATCAAGTGCGGCTATAAGTATATTGCCAGTGTCTTTTATTGCCTTGAGATGTCGGGGAGCAATGTAGCCACCAGCACCGATTAGACCGAAATTATATGGTTGAAGCATTTTTTGAGATGTATATGTATAACTGCTAGATGTGTATAATGTTTCCCGCAGGGAAAATATATTAATGTCAAAGGTAGCATAACTTTTACAAATCATCCTACCTAATTTAAGTTTCATTTGCTAATCTGTTTCTAAACAATACCTTTGTCAGGATTCTACAATTATGGCCGAGATTATCACATCTGTTCACAATCCGCGGGTTAAAAACATCATTCAACTGCAGTCGAAAAGCCGCGAGCGAAAATCACAGAACACTATTGTTATTGAAGGATACAGGGAAATCACCCGGGCTATTATCGGAGGCTTACGACTGAACGAAATATTTTATTGCCCCGATATAGATACTGTACACAGGTTGTCTGATTTAACAACGATGTATAGCAGTGTTTCATTAACTGAAACCAGCCGTCAGGTTTTTGAAAAAATTGCATACCGCGAAACTTCCGATGGATTAATAGCACTGGCCACACCGGCTAAGCTCACCCTTAGCCAGCTCAGGACAAGCAAATTCCCACTGATTATTGTTCTTGAAGCTGTTGAAAAGCCCGGAAACCTTGGTGCCATTATGCGAACCGCTGATGCTGCAGGCGTCGATGCTGTTATAGTTTGCGATCCTTTGAGCGACATCTACAATCCGAATGTTATAAGGTCAAGTGTGGGATGCGTCTTTACCGTACCGGTTGTAGCTTCCGATACACGCGAAGCTCAGCAATGGCTTACTGATAATAATATTAAATCATATGCTGCCGCTCTCACACCAGGGGCTGTTAGTTATGAAAGTATCAATTATCATGAAGCCTGTGCAATCATCCTTGGAACCGAAGCAACCGGACTGAGCGAAAAATGGCTTAATTTCTGCAATTGTCAGATCATTATCCCAATGCATGGTATTGCCGACTCTCTCAATGTTTCAACTTCAGCCGCAATAATAGTATTTGAAGCTCTCAGGCAAAGGAGATTGAATAAGAAATTCTAATTCTGATCATGGTGACGGTAAAATGGAAACATGCAATCTTCTTTCACCGGTTTTTTCGTTCACATCGTTTTGCCACTCTTCAAACTCTCAGCAAAAGCGCCGGTGATAATTCTCTCCTCGCAAGTAATCAGTGTTTCCGCTAACAGAACAATCCAATTACCTAAAGGGACAGTTCACATCATCAGTCAAAAAACACCCAACTCACTCCAAACTTCAACGAAGCATCAGCCTGTGGATAACCAGGCACCATCATGTATGTATAGCCCAACAATCCGGCGTTCGCATGCTGATACTTCACAAAAATGCGGGCCCGTTTGACTTTGAAGTTAACAAAAACGTCACCATAGGGATAGTTCCCGTATCTTTCTAGATCCTGAACATAGAACGATCGCAACTCAGGATTATACGCGTTTGCATAATATGCTGAGTTGTATCTTATGTCTATGCCGGCTTGTGCTCTCAGCGCATTCTTAAAAAGGTTAAAATTATAACCAATCGTCAAACGCGCAAATATTGACGGCAGTTTCAACGCTGCCTCATTGGTAGTTTGCTGCCAGGTTCCGTGTCCGCCAATTATCCATCTTCCCAGTTTCAAATCTTTATAAAAGTTGAATGAAACTACACCGATACCGTCAGACAGTTGCGCTGGCAGCGATTGGTTATTTAGATATACAAAATTGGAAACGCGGGTCACTGATGCTGACATCATAATGCCTTTAATCTCAATACCTGCAGTACCGATCTGAAATCCTTGTGCCTTGAAATCGTTTTCCCAGTTGAAATGGCCCGAAAGGTAGCGCTGATAGAAATAATCAGGATGTATGAGTCCGTTTCTTGCTGATAACCAAAGGCGGTAGTCGTTCTTCCTCCCAATGAACTGGTAAAATTCACCACTAAGGTCAAAATCGCCGTTGTTGTAATCACCAAGGTGAATGCTGCCGCTCGTGGTAAAAAACGTTTTCCCTGCAATTATTCCTCTGAGTGTACCGAATGGGACCAAATGTGAAAATACGCGGGAATAGGTGTCATTAAAAATACGGTCGTGAATCTGCTTAATACCAAATGCATATTGCAATGGGAATGCTCTGGAAGAAGTATCCGGTTCAATATTAGAGTAAACAAGGTTGTTTTCGAAATGTACCAAAGCCGAGGTATCATAGGTAAACCGGGATATAAATACGCCTCCGGGTAAACTCAGTGTATCCGTTGTATTATCTTCAAATGCAACCGAGTTACGGTTATATCTAAAGGTATGTACAAACCTTCCGGCATCAAAACGGCGAGTTTTCAGCGGTAACCCTGTACTATCCACTTCCCTAATTTGTGATTTCTGTAAATTGAAAAAATGCTGTATCATCAGACCATCAGACTTGTACCGGTTAACAGCTTCGTCAAGATTCACCAGTATCGTTTTCCTTTTGCTTTCAATATTATCAGAGAAAACTGTATCATACTTCAATCCTCCGTTTTCATATATACTGAAGCGATCATGAAGGTATGCAGCGATAACGCCGTAACGATTTCCGGGTGTAAAATAGCTGACATTGGCAGTCACCCCGGTATAGAATGTACGTTGCCGCTCATAATATCCGGGAGCATTGGCAAAGCGGGCATTTAATGCCACCGTAAGCCCTTTTCGTATCTGTTGACTATGAATAACCATGAGCCTTTGCTCCTTGGCACTGCCCATCACATAGTCAAGTTTGGAGTATGGCGAATCAGAAATATAAAAGCGGGTGCTGTCGAATGAGAACTGGTATGGAGTAAAGTTCTTCAGCAATAAGTCAAATGACTGGTTTGTATTAAACAGAAACGCAAGAGGATACGAAGCGCTGCCGATATTACCAAGGTTGGCATGGAGACTTCCCGAGTGTTGAATAACATCATAATCCTGCAATCTATAAAGTGATGCATTCGAAATGCTTCTCAACTGGTATGATCCGTAAGCGCTGGGGATGAGATAACTTACCAGTGCAGAATCAGGGCTTGCCTTTTCTTTTTTATTTGATTCAGCAGGACTGGACACTGCACCTTCCTGCATATAAATGTCTTCCTGTGCAAAAATGACTTCAGGCAGAAACGTCAACAAAAATGCCAGCAAAAAACAAAGCCGAGGTATGTGTGTCTTCTTGATACGCATAATCATGCAAAAGTACCGAAAATAGGTACATCTGTAGGTTTTAGGATAACGAATTGGTAAATGATTGGCAACTTCACTTATTGGTTGGGTTTCTGGTGATTTTAAGGGATATTCTTAAGGTATTATACCCAAGAAAAACTCATAAGTATTAGTTTAAGAGCCATGTTGAATGTATTAATGTAGTTCGGTAACATTATTCGTAAGAACCTATCCTGTTTTGGTCAGTGAATTATGAGGTTACCAAAAATAAAAAACCCTGTCGGTGAGGACAGGGTTAGGAAAGGGGGCGGCGACATACTCTCCCGGGGTTAACCAGTACCATCTGCGCGGACGGGCTTAACTTCTCTGTTCGGAATGGGAAGAGGTGAGCCCCGTCGCTATAGCCACCAAAGATCTTGAATATCTTAAGTGAA
>JAKLFM010000028.1 GCA_022711175.1 Bacteroidota bacterium
GATATGCAGTTAATCCGCGATGCAGGGTTAAAATGTATCCTGCGGTTTGCTTATACCGACGATATGGCCGGTACCGATGCCCCGCTCGATATTGTTAAGCAGCATCTCGACCAGCTTAAACCGGTATTTGAACAGAATGAGGATGTAATTGCATTTGTTCAGGCAGGTTTTATAGGTGCATGGGGAGAATGGCACAGCTCAAGCAACGGCCTTGCAACAGTTGCAAACAAGAAGGAAGTCATCAATAAGCTCCTGAGCGTTCTGCCGGCCCAAATCATGGTGCAGGTACGCACCCCGGGAGCCAAGCAGGATATTGTAGGTACCACATTGCCTGTTGACGCCACCCTCGCCTATACCGATGATCAGAGAGCACGTATTGGGCATCACAACGACTGTTTCCTTGCCGGCGGCACCGATTATGGCACCTATTCCAACATTGCTGCCGACAAAGATTACATCAGCAAAGAGGCGCTCTATGTTCCTACCGGAGGCGAAACCTGTCCGCCCGAAGGCCCGTTCCCTGACTGCACAACAGCCAAAAACGAGATGGCTTTACTCAAATGGACTTATCTCAACCTCGACTGGTACCAGCCTGTGCTGGATGCATGGCGCAGTTCTGGATGCTTTGATGAGTTCAGGCGCAACATGGGTTACAGGCTTGTACTGCAAAGTGCAAAGCTCCAGAAAAGCGTGAAAGCAGGCGAGAGCTTTTCGGTTGAAATAAAACTCACCGATAAAGGGTATGCCCCGGTTTACAATTACAAAAAAACCATCCTGGTTCTAATCAACACTGCGACGAACAATGAATACAAACTTGACTTACAGGCTGATATCAGGAAATGTAAACCAAACGGAGTACTCACCATTTCGGAAAATTTATCAACCGTAGGCATCCCGGCAGGTACCTATAACCTGTATCTGAAAGTTGCTGATCAAAACGAGACCCTGGCAAACAGGAGCGAATACTGTATCCGTTTTGCAAATGTTAATCTATGGAACGAGGACAAAGGCCTCAACGACTTACTGCACCAGTTGCAGGTAACATCTGAATAAACCACACAATACGACAAACAATTCAAAATCAATAATCATGAAAAAAAATCTCTGGATCCTGATGAGCGTTGTCCTAACAATGCTAGTTTTCACAGCGTGCGAGAAAGATGATTCTTCCAGCGATACCAAAGCGGTTTTTAGCTACATAACCGATGGTTTCAAGGTGAATTTCACCAATTTCTCCACCAATGCCACCGACTATTCATGGGACTTCGGCGACCAGTCGGAACCCTCCATCCTTTCGAACCCGGTTCATGTTTTCCCGCAGAAGGGACAGTACCTCGTAACACTCACGGCAAAAATGGGAACCGCGACAAGTACGTTTACCGATACGGTACTCATCATCGGGCCAAATATCAAAATCGACGGTGATTTTACCGATTGGGCCTACGTGGATTATACCCACGAAAATGCTCCCGGTACCGGCGGATCGCTTACAGGAATAAAAACTTTTGCTTCGGCCGGATACCTTAACTTCTATGTTGAAGGCACTTCCGATTTCAGCTTCACCGTGCTCGACTTCTACCTTGACGCTGACAACAATCCGGCTACCGGTTATTCAGCCTGGATGTATCCTGCCGGTTCAGGCGCCGATTACCTGTTCGAAGGATCGGTTCCCGGCGAGTGGGGCGATGTTTACCAGCATGTTGGCCCCGGTAACGACTGGAACTGGAATGCCATTGCTTCGTTCAGCGATGTGTTGCAGTTTTCGGCCTTTAAAACCGTGAGCGGAAAACAGGCTGTTGAGTTTGCCATCAAACGCAGCGCCTTGAGTGCCATGCAGGGATATGTGAACTTTGCCATCCTCGAAAGCAATTCGGGATGGGCTGAAATTGGCGCTATGCCTGCCGATCAAACACCCGAATCGAAGTTCATTGCCTTTAAACTCTAGTAATCACATGGAAGTGATCCCATGAGTCCGGGCCGGTCATAAAACAGCCGGCCGGGCTTTGGGTGTTCTTATGATTTATAAAAGCCCTCATTTATTATAACTGGTTGATGATTGGTAGTGTTAGAGGGTACATTGATTTCTCTGTACCCTCTTTTTTCTTCACCATGTCACCATCAGTTCAGGATTGAGGCCGGCTGCAACCAATTCGTTTTCATCCTTATTTTCAACCCGGATTATGAAAAACCATACATTACTGAAGGTTAACCTGCTTTTTACATTTTTCCTGATTCCCGCTGTGCTGCTCATTGCACAAAATACCGGCGAAAAGCTGAAATATAACCGGGTACAAATTGAATACCTGTTGGCGGGCAATCATGACAATGCTTTTAAAACTTTGCCGCTGGCAGGAGAAACAACGTCGGGAACAGCGTTGGTATCAACCTACCGTGACGGCTTTTACCAGGTGGTAATCAGCCAGTTCCAGCGAAACGGGTATATTGAGATCAACGGCGAACTTGAATGCCTCAGCAGCGGGAGTTCATGCGTTACGCTTCGCCTTTGTTTCCCGCAGCAGGCCACGAACTTTGTGTGGTACGAAGGATTGGACAATCATGCAGTGATGCAGCCCGGTAAGCTTTATTACGACACCGTTGCTGTTGCAACAATGTTACCTCCCGACGGCGCTTTTAACGGGAACTCGCTCTCCGACGGCGGCTATGGAGACCGTGTTGGCCGCGGAACCATGTCGTTTTATCCTTTGTGTGCCACAGGCGTTGATGGTAAAGGCAAAGCGCTTGGTGTAGATCCGGCATTACCGGTAGTTTACAGGCTGGGCGCCGAAACGGCAAAAGGAATTTTTGCGGAATTTGATGTTGCCACCAGCCCGGAAGCAGAAAAATTTCCCAACAGGGCTTTTTTCAGACTATGCAGTTTCGATTTCGACAACAACTGGGGCATGCGTTCGGCCCTGGAACATTACTACGCCATTTATCCCGAAGCCTTTAAGAAACGCGTTCCTGTTGAGGGTATCTGGCTGCCTTTCACACCCATGCGATCAATAAAAAACTGGGAAGAGCTCGGATTTGCCTTCCACGAAACAGCATGGAACAGCCGCGATGTGAAAGAAGGTCAGCAAATGTCGAATATACTGTCGGACAAAGGCTCCGGCGTGCTCAGTTTTCAATATACCGAACCGTGGGACATTCAGTTGCCGATATGGCGTAAAAACATCGCTTATGATACGCTCATTTCCGATGCCATGATACCCGCTGAGCATCGTGATTACCTTGCATCGAGCGCCACCGAAGATAAAAACGGTAAAAAGCAGGCCCGGCGGCTCGAAACACCCTGGTTCGACTCGGGTTGGGCAGTGAGCATCACCACCAACTGCGACCCCGATGTACCCGGCTTTAACAGGTATCAGTATGTTCTTCAGGATGAGATTACTCCGGCTGTAAAACTCAATGTTGACGGTATTTATTTCGATTCAATGGAATGGAACTGGCACCATGACCTGAACTACCGGAAGGATCATTTCAAATACACCGATTACCCGCTTACTTTTTCAGCCGATGTTGCAAAACCTGCCATCTGGAACTTCGTTTCGGAGTTTGAAATGATGAAAAAAGTATCGGGTGAAATGCACCGCCAGGGCAAACTGGCCATGGGAAACGGTCATGGTTGGAATCCGTTTGCCGCTTCGAACCTCGATTTGTTTGGCGCCGAACTAAGCTGGTATTATTCAGGCGACCACAATACCAAAGCGCTCGACTTTAAAAGAGCTATTTCGTTTCAGAAACCCATCGTTTTCCTGCTCAACGAAGGACTTAACGACCCGGCTTTTACCGAAGCTCCTTACAAAGGTTATGAGATTTACTTCGAGAAACTGCTGGCATACGGATTCTTCCCGTCGTTTTTCAGTGTTGACGCTTCAAACGACCCGTACTGGCAGGATGAAAAGAAGATTGAAAACGGACGGCCGTTCTTTAAAAAATACATACCTGTAATCCGCCGCATAGCCGCTGCCGGGTGGCAGCCGGTGACTTACGCATCGTGCAGCGACAAAGAGCTGCGCGTTGAGCGTTTCGGCAACAGCGACAACCTGTATTTCACTGTTCGAAACAATGGTAAAACGAATAAAAAATCTACCGTTGAAATTCAGCTTGACAAAGTTGGGATAAACGGCAAAATTGTGGCAGAAGAACTACTGGGCGGTAACGGTCTTACAGTAACTAAAAACGCCGTTGCGATTGATATTCCTGCCGAAAGCACACGTGTTATTTCAATCAGGCAGTTATGAAAAACATAGTAAGGCTTACAGCCGCTTTATTAAGCATAGCATCTTCAGCCTTTTCGCAGGACTGGACCCACTTTGTCCGAACCTCGGGTCACGGATGTGATATTGATCAGATCCATGAAATCATGAACGATGCACGGCAAACGCATTTGTTCGGTATTGAAGTTGACAACGACATTTCGGGTCGTTATGACAGTTTTCTCAATCCTGAAAAGAAACTCCTGGCTATCAAAGCGATGGCCGACAGCGCGCACGCGGCGGGCAATTTTGCTTTTATCTACAATGCCGGGCTCGAATGCATTACAGAAAATCTGCAACCCGGTTCTCACTCATTTTTCAGAGATCATCCCGATTGGGTCCAGCGTAACCGCGAAGGCAAACCGGCGATTTTCGGTAGCGGCGATGCCTTCTGGATTCCCGAAAATTCAGAAGACGTTTGGATTACTCCTTATGCCCCTGAATGGCGGAAAATATACATGGATCAGATCAGGCAAATTGCAGCCACCGGAATTGACGGCATTTACATCGACATACCTTACTGGATGACCCATTTCGAAGGGTGGGAGGATACCTGGGCAAGCTTTGATGAATACACGGTAAAGGAATTCAAGCGCAGGACGGGTTTCGACGCCATGAATGATTTTACACCCGGCGCCTGGAATGATCCCGAATTTATTGCCTGGGTGGATTTCAGGATCAGCACGCTGACCGAATTTATGGCCGAGGTGGATAAAAATGCGAAATCGGTAAATCCTGCCTGTAAGACCATTGCCGAAATTTATCCCGGCATAGGCGAAGAGGTTCCGAGAGTGGGTGCCGACGTTTTTGACATGTACCCGGTTGTGGATGCCATTGCCCATGAGTACAACGTGGGTGAGAACAGCGCCCGCCGCACTCCTGCAGAATGGATGGAATACATGGCCGGCATGTTCACGTTCAGGGCATTTGCCGAAGGCAAACCCTCTTGGATGCTTAGTTACAGTTGGGATGGTGAAGAAAAGATAAAACCTGCCGATGCCATCGCGAACCTGATGATGAGCCAGGTACTGGCAGGAACAAACTCATGGGATGCCCGCAGGTTCGTGATGTCGGGATCGAACGACTATGAAGCCCGGACGCGGATTTATCAATGGATTGAAGCCAACCAGAAACTGATTTATGCCCCGCGCGAAACCGTTTCACCTGTCGGAGTGTATTTTTCTCCCAAAACCCGCAATTATTTTGCTGACGACTTTACCGACTCTTACCAGGGAATGATAAGCCTGCTGTTGAATCAGCACATTGAATTTGAAATCGTTACACCACGCACATTAGAAAAAGCCAAAAGCAGGATACTTCTGCTGCCTGACGTTCGCTGCCTGGATGATAAGGAAGTTCTGCATCTCACAAATTGGGTAAACACCGGCAAAACAATCATTGTTACCGGTGAAACCGGACAATACACCCTGAAAAGGGTGAAAAAAGACAAGGCGAGCCAGTTAGCCGGACTCTTCGAAGGAAATCCGCGGGCAAATTTCATCAGCGGCACACCCGAAAAGAGTTATTTCAGGTCATTGAAAAAGTGTCCGGCCGATTCTGTTTTCAATCCGGGTTTCAAAGGCAATATCCCCGGCGAAATTGATAACCTGCTGAATGCCATCGTACTCGATAAAAACTATCGTGCCGCCGTGACTCTCGAAAACGCTGCCGGCTGCATCACACAAAGCTGCCTGGTAAATGGCAAACCGGTATTGTTCATTGCCAATTTTACAGGATTGCGCAGCCGCGAAAATGCTGTACCATTGGCAATTAAAGATATGAAAGTCACTTTTCATAATGTTAATGGAAAACACAAAGCAATCTTCACGCCGTTCTGTGGCACTCCCATTGAATTGCAAACAAAGTCAGGAAAAGGCAAATTATGTGTGGTAATACCTGAAATTACCCGGGGCGGATTCCTGCAGATTGAATAATACTTAGGGTGGAAGGAGCTTTCATCGGCCTCTTCCTTGTTTGTGAACTCCGCCCAAAAAGGCGGAGTTTTTTTATAAGCTCATTCGAGCGAAAGTATAAACATGGCGATTACCGCAAGCACCAGCCCTATGGTGAGCATAGTTCCCGGTAACACAGCATAAAGGATAAGCGACAGCACGATGGTGATCACCGGTGCTAGACCGGTCATGGGCACGACTATGATGGCTTTGCCGTATCGCAGCGCATAAACGAGCGTAAGTGCCCCAATGGCATTCAGCACCTGGATCATGGCAGCAAGATAAGGCCCTTTGAATCCCCAGTTTATCGGCTGGCTGAAATCGGTCATGAAAAGAGCCAGCGGGGCTACCAGCAGCGCCGTTATGGTCATATAGAAGAAGATGCTTTCCGCTTTCATGGTCTCGTTCGAAAACTTCATCACATAAGCCTGTACGCCCCAGGCCACAAAAACCAGCAGCGCCAGGGCAAGCCATAAATATCCGCGCTTATCGGATGCGCCGGGTTCCTGGTACGAAAGGAAAAAGATGGCTGCAAGGGCAATGGCAATGCCGATCCACTTGAGGAGCGAGGTCTTTTCCTTCAGGAAAAGAACTGATAAGAGTATGGTTAATGTGGGATACAGTGAGATGAAAGGGAAAATGATATAAGCAGGACCTTCGCGCAAGGCTTCGAAAAGCAGCAACTGACCGCCGGCGCCCAGCAAACCCACTGTCGAGCCAAGAAAGATTGACCGTTTGTCGGTTTCAACCTTCCAGTCAATGAGGTAGAGCGCCACCAATGCGCATGGAATCATGGTAAGCGACCACACAATATAGCCGAGCGTAGGCGGAAAACCGGCTTTCTGGGGAACTTCGATCAGGGCGCCCCATACGCCCCAGAATAAGGTTGTGATAATGGCATATGTGAGCCATGCGCGCTTCGCTTTCATAAAACAGGCGGGTTTGATTTCAAAACCAAAAATAAGAGAAAAAGCTTTTGAAATCTTATTTTATTGAAAGTTATGTAATGTTTTCGCTTATGAAAGCAGGAAAAGTAATGTTACGAAAGATGCTCTTGATTAACTCCAAGTATTTATCGTGCCGTGATTGAATATAACTTTATTTACTTGCTCTATTAGAAAGCGATGAACTTTATTAATTCGGGCTACAGCTTTCGGGCATCAATAAGAACAACACCTAGCCCGTTAGTCGCTGCTGCAACCATTAACACAAATCCCTGGTCAGGAACAAATAGAATCTTTGTAACAGGGGCCTTGAGTCGTACATTGATATCCGACCGTGCGGTGACAATTTTAAACTTGCCATTTATGCTCCCGACAACACAGGATTTGCTATCCTGATTCACATCGAGGCAGGTTAGCCAATTGAGCCCCTGTTTGGCTGATTCCTTTAGTTTGATCTCATTTCTGTTTGCAATATTCCATGTAATTAGTCGCGAATCATCACCACACGAGAAGAGTTTTTCATTATCACCACTGAAAGCAATCCCTCTCACCCAGTTTGTATGACCCGAAAGCGACACAATCAATTTGCCGGATTGTGTGTCGTAAATATGTATTCGGTGATCTCCGCCGGCAATGGCAAATATGTCGCTATCAGGTCCAAATGCAACGGATGTAATATCCTCTGCAAATCCGCCATATTCAATTTTTATCTGATGATTGACCAAGTCGTACAAAACAACTTTTTTATCAGTTCCACCGGAAAGTAAAAATTTTGAATCCGGAGAGATTTTAGCAGTAGTTATAATTCCCTGATGATATTTTAGGGTTTGTTTAACTCTCCCTGAAGAAAGTTCCGTAATCATTATCAAACTGTCTTTCCCTCCGCTAACGAGCAGTGAACTGTCGCGTGAGATATCAATGGTCATTATCATTTTGTCATGCCCATCGTTCAGCGTTCCGAGCAGTTTCATTGTAGCGGTTGAAAAGAATTTAATACGAGTATCATCTCCAACAGCTAAGACGTTGCCTTTTGGGGAAAAACAGATACCAAAAATTGTTTTGCTTTCGGTTGGAAAGGTCATGTAGCTTCTATTCGTCTGCGAAAACCCGGCGGAAACAAGAACAAATGTTATGCAAATTAGGAGTGCTGACTTCATAATGAATTAATTATATAAGTGTTTATCTCTGGCCAGCTTAACTTTGAACCCGAGTGCTAATTCGGAATATGAAAACCGATTGTCAGCATAAAGCCTGGGTTTAATCCGGTTTAGATGGTAATTATAACTGACAAATATTCCCAGTTGATTCCTGATCACTTCTTCAAATCCTAAGCCGGCAACTATTCCATAAAAGAAGCCGGTTTCTGTCATCGGTTGGGGTATTTCACCGGTTTGCCCATGTATTTCAAGTACCGGGCTTTCGAAACGGGCTTTTGCCGGACCAAGACTGGCGCCAATTTCAGTATTTAATTTTAACTTGTTGAAAATCCCGTTTTTAGCATGCTGAGTGTGAAACTGTAATAGTGGCGAAAATGCGTTTATCGATAGTTTTGAACCTTCAAAGGTTTGAAACTCTTTGGCTTCCCAGTCTGATGCAAACAGACTGCTGTACCCAACTCCAACACTCAGGAATTTAAACTGTTTCACAAAACACTTTAGTGTGAAACCCATCAATTGATTATAGTTTGAGAATAATGAAGGTGCAATCATTGTTCCTTCTTCAGCCATTTCGCTTCCGTGGAAAAAGCAGTAAGAATAACCAATACTTAGGTTAAGTTTATTGTCCGGTAATTGTGCCCGGCTATTGCTGCCGAGCAGGACGAATATCAATACTGAAAATAACTTTTTCATGATCTTTTTATCTTGATGGATCGTATTCCCACATGGCATTATCAGTGCCAAGCCCTACATAAGCTTTTCCATTGGCACTGAAAGCTATCCCCTCTTTGTAATCAGTTAATATGTCGGTTTGCAGTTTCACCCACCTGTTGGTACTTTCGTCATAATAATAGAAATCATTCGTATATGACGTGCTTATATATACCCTGTTGTTCAGATAAAATCCCAGGGCAAAATTGTTCATGCCGGCATAAGGGTAGTTGGCAATCCTTACCCATGTACCCGATGATGGATTATATTTATACATCCATGAATCATAATCACCTGAAAATGGAACATTCCCCAATCCGATAAAAACATTGGATGTTGTTGTGATCGCAATAGCTATCCATGTTCCGACATAATCGTCAAAAGGGTATTTGGTAATATAACTCCAATTGTCATCCATTAAATTATATATCCAGAAATCATTAAAACCATCCGAATGGCTTCCATAATTCCGTCCTGTGCCGAAATACCCGATACCTGCAAATGTATAAGCAACTGCTCCTGTTCTCTCACCGTTTGGGAAGTCATTTTTCTGTTGCCAGCTGTTATTGTTGATGTCATATTCCCACCAGTCCTTTAGAAATTGGAGATTGTGATGTCCTGTTCCGAAAAAAATCTTGTTATCCACTACAAACCCCGACCCTGTCCACCTTCTCAGACCCGGAAAATCAGCAAGCCTTGTCCATTTATCGTATTGAGGGTCATATTGCCAAAACTCTGATTTGTCATTCAGCCCTATATATGCTTTCCCGTCTGAAACAATACAATTGGCAAGTGTATAGCCTAATGAAATTCCTGGTTCGTTAATTGAAAGTGGCGAGTTTTTTAGCCTGAACCAATTATCGTTAATAAGGAGGGTGCCGGTATATTCCTGCTTTTCCCCGGCGAACTGTACTGTGATATTCGAATTGCGGGAAGTAAAGTATCCCGTATTTTGAAGTGGAACTTTTACCAGTAGTTCGTTAATTGAAGCGTTGGCAACAGTCGCCTCCAGCCCTCCTATTGTCACTTTGTTATTTGCCGCAATCGGACTGAAATTGTTACCTGACAGTGTAATTGTATTGCCTGTGAGAGCAACTTTGGGTGAAAAATCGGTGAGCGACAAAGGTGCTATCCTAAACTGTTCTGCAGAAGTAGCAGTTAAATTATTCATAACCACCTTAATGTTACAAATCCTTCTGTTGAGACTATTTGGAACGGTAACAACTAAAGTTTCGTTCTGAACATTATTAATGTCAGCAAGAAAATTATCGAAATAAACACTTAACGTTGCCTTATTTTCCAGGAAATTGTCTCCAAATATTGAAATCTGTTCTCCAAAAGTCCCAATTTTTGCTTCAAAATCTGTAATTACAGGTGGAATCAAATTGAATCTTTGTGCTGATACGGTTTCATTACCCTGAATAGAAACTTTAACTGTTGCTGTGATCGTATCAAGCAGTTCAGGAACTTTAACCATGAGTGTATCCTGGCTGGCTTGAATCACAACAGCCGGAAATGCCCCTATCATCACTTGATTATTCTCTTTAACAAAGCTAAAGTTATTACCGGTTATTGTCAACGTATCAGCCAGGTTGCCTTCCAATGGCTGAAATCCAATGATCTCGGGGGCATTGCTGCCAAGGCTCACAAACGACACCTCCTCGCCATAGGTAATGTATTGGCTTGTCCTTATATAGCTTCTCACATAATATGTAATTCCTTCGATGAGCGTGGTTGAAACATGTTGGCTATATACCCCTGTCATAGGAGTGTCCGGCATGATATATTTTTCTGATTTTTCAATCGTCGGTTTCGATTCATAATCCCAGACAAATCCGTATTCGAGTATTTTAAGTTTGCCGAGTTCGGTGACCTTCGCGCTGAAAATTGCACCTTCTGAGCTAATCCCGGTAACTTGGCCTGTATGAACAATCGGAAAATCAAACCCGTTATACTCTTGACAAGAAGTAATTGCTATAAGCAATATGAATAAGCCCAACAATTTTCTCATAATAATGAATGGCTTAATGACCTGATAAAGTGGAAATACTACAGTTATCCTTTCGATTTGTTATCGGGTTATACATTGCTAATTTCAGCTCAATTTTAAACAGCTGCCACTATTTCATTATTGACTTATTTTCTTTAAACATTTCACCAAATTTAGCATGCATTTCTTCAAGGCTCATGTTGCTTCTATATTCGAAACTTTTAGGTTGCCCGTTCTCTATAAATATCACATTTACGGCATAACCAAGGTCGGAGAAGAACAAGTTTTCAATTTCAGGAAGCGGTGTATTTGCTTTTGTACCCAAAATCACCGGTTTGCCTGCTTCGATGGCAGCTTTCTCCACCTCCGCTTTCCCGTTATGGGTATAACGAACAATCTGTTTACAATTCTCGCCTTTAAGATATTCTGCAAAACGTACGGCAAGATCCCTGGCTGCGGGATCGTCGGGTGCATAGTTGAAATAGATAACCGGCTTGTGCGGATCAAGGCAGTTGAGTGGCGCCGAAAAAAGGATGTTTGCATTTTCGAGCCCGTCGGAAATGTCCTCATATTTCCATCCCAAAGCAGCATATTTCGCTATGGCATTATCCTGATCGTCATATACATTTGTATTTCCCCCGCCTAACAATCCCATACGCTCCACCTGCTTAGCAATGTAGATTTTATATTGCGGGTCGCTCGACTTCTTAATCACAATGGGAGTGAGGAAATTAACGCTGTTGCGGATCGCCGGACAAGCTGCAAATTCCCATCCCCCGGCCGAAAGCGAGTAAGGTACAATGCCCGACGATTGTATGATGCGATATTCATAGGTGAGTTTCGACCCGGTCACCTTCTTCATCACATGCTGTTCGCGGAAAATATAGAGAAGATCCCATCCCTGCTTCCCGTAACCGGAGAGGAACGACTCGGCTGCCTCACGGTTTGCCGCCAGCTCTTTTTCATCTTTTGCATAACCGGGCGGAGTTACAATTGTGTACTCCCACTTATTTTGGCTTGCCGGATTCACGGGCCTGCTAAAGGTTGCACCGTACAACTGGTAATAAACCATTTCCCATCCCTCTTTTCCTAAAGCATTCATGGTTTGGATACCGTTGTCGCCTTTCTCGAACATCACGAACTTATGTTCCCACAACTCGTTGTCATCTTCTTTCCTGTATGCCCTGAGCAGCGAAATGTCGCCTTTCAATCGCCAATTGGTCTTGTTATACGGAGCAATGAGTTTGTTGATGTCGGCTGCCATCTCCTCCCTGGGTTTAAGATCAACGGTTTCGAGGGTTTTATAGGTGTATTTTGAGCAATAGAGTTGAAAAGGCTCATCGGGCACTTGTGATTTATTATCGGGAATGGTCTTTGGAGCAGGCGTTCCGGGTTTTGGTTTTTCCGGTCCCGGTGTGGGTTTTTGCGATCCTGAGCCTCCGGTTCCTCCACCCGAACCGGAACCGCCAGGGTTTGGAGCTACCTTATGGATAGTGTCGGATGGAATGCTGTCAAGTTCAAAAATCCAACCGGCAAGCAGTTTCATTTCAATGTCGGTAAGCGCTTTATCGTAAATCCTCAAATCGTCCATACTGCCGTAGAAATTGCTTTCGCCTTCGAAATTGCTTTTCCCGATAAGGCACACCGGCCTGTGCACGGTACCGGGAACATAAAAGTTCATTGCATCGTTGATTTGCACGCCATCGAGGAACAAAAATGCCTGCACACCCTTTAGTATTGCGCCTATGTGGTGCCATTCCCCTTCCTTCAACCGGTCTTTTTCGGTGCCGCGGAGTTGCGTGATATCAGAGCCTTCGCCTTTGTATATGGCCAGCCCGGGTATTCCGCTCATTGAAGCTGAATTGGAGAAAACAATATTGGAATTGTTCTGGCCGACTCCAAAGTCAATGATACGGCTCCATTTGCTTATGGTTTCAACATTTACCCATACAGAGATGGTGAAGTCTCCTTTGATGTAATCCTGTGGTTTTGCCTGTAGTCCGCGATGCCCGGTTGAAAAAACAATGGCGTTTTCCTTGTTGTTGAACCGGTCGTTACCGAAAACCGCACTTTGGTTTGGAACAAGCTGAGAGTCCCAGCCTTCTGTGTTGTCGCATGGAAGATAAAATACCAGGTTAAGGTTAGAGGCAAGGAATAGCTGTGCTTTTTTGACAACTTCGTTTTGCTGGCTGTTGACCTTTTTAACTTTAGCAGGACTTTGCGCTGATAACGAGAACGATGTGAAAACACACAACCATAAAACAAATATTAATCGCTTCATATGTATTGATTTATCGTTCAAATTTATTAAAATAGAAATATTGAAAGAGGAATATTTTCCAATATTTTCAAGCTTCATTGCCAAGTAATATCCCGATACCTAATTTCGAAAATTTATCTTTCTCACCGGCAGTCAATAAATTGGATTGAATCGTATAAGCTTTAAACTCTCTTCGTACCGGGTAGTTGTTTCTTTGTTTTTCAAAATCGGCAGGAGCACTACGCAGGAGGTCGCTGTCATTTAATAGATTGTAGGTATGCAAAATGGCTTTTTCAATAAGATCGGCGCCTGACGCTTCCAGGCCATTATCATGTATTTGGCTTTCGGCAGGAGCCGGCAGGTCTGTAGGATACCACGCCGTGAGCGGAAGATGAAAGAATGAACTCAGCGCCTGCACTGCCATGGAGGTGCCGTTGGCTTTGCCATCCACCGAATAGCCTGCGATGTGAGGGGTGCCGATAAAAACATTTCTAAGCAATTCGGCGTCTATTTCGGGTTCGTTTTCCCAGACATCAAGTACTGCTCCTGCCATTTTATTCCGGGAGAGTGCCGATTTCAATGCATGTGTTTCAACCACCTCTCCTCTCGATGTATTGAACATCCACGCCGTCGGTCTAATTAACTTAAATGCTTGTTCATCAATGAGGTGAAAGGTTTTATCAACACCCTGAAAGGTGAGTGGCACATGCAGCGAAATAAAATCAGCTTCCTCAAGCAGCTGGTTTAATTCAGTGAATTTCTCCGGACCTTCCATTCGTTCACGGGGCGGATCGTTGAGGAGAACCTTCATGCCAAGTATGTCGGCCAGTTTTTGAACCAGCTTGCCGACATGTCCAACCCCGATTATTCCGAGTGTTTTACCTGCAAGGTTAACCTTCTTCTGCACGGCAACGGTAACAAGTGCCGAAGCCACATATTGCATTACCGAAGAGGCATTGCATCCGGGGGCGTTGGTCCAGGCAATACCTGCGCTTTTGCAGAAATCACTGTCAATATGGTCGTGGCCGATGGTGGCAGTAGCAATAAACTTTACGCCGGTTCCTTTCAGTAAGCGGCTGTCGCAACGGGTGCGGGTGCGGACAATGAGGGCATCGGCATGAAGGACATCCTCCCGTGAAATTTCCGAACCGGGAAGATATTTCACCTCTGCAAAAGGCTCGAGAACACCTTTGAGGAAAGGGATTTTATCGTCGGCAACAATATGCAGCATGGTTATATGTTCGTTTTACCGGTTCAGATGTCAAAGCTATGCATTTCGGTTGAGAGTAGCTATTTTATCAACAATCACCTTGATTTGGGCATATGTAAAAGAGAAAAGAAGTATTTTAGCAATCTAAAATTAATATCAGTTATTACATGGACATTACCGGAAAAGTTACCAGGATATTACCCCTTGTTACCGGACAGGGTCGCAATGGCGAATGGCGTAAACAGGAATTTGTAATTGAGATAGAATCCGGCGGTTTTCAGAAAAAAGTTTGCTTCTCTCTTTGGGGCGAAAAGATTGACCAATCGGCATTGGCTGAGAATGATGTTGTGAAAGTTTATTTTGATCTGGAAAGCCGCGAATACAACCAGCGTTGGTACACCGAAGCCCGCGCCTGGAAAGTTGAAAAACAAACAGGAGTTGCAACTGCTGCACCGGCAGCTGCCGAGGCCGCACCACCTGCCAACATTAGCCCGTTCGACGAACCTGCAGGCGGCGATAACTCCGAGGTGAACGACCTGCCTTTTTAATTGATAATTAAATACCTATTACCTGCCGGGTATCATTAACCAGACAGGTTTATTTTATTGGCAGCACACCCGGGCAATTCAGTTCTTCAGTTTCAACTTCTCCAAATCCGCGCACACCGATTACGCCGTCGTTACTGACTTCAATCAGTGCAAAATTGTACCCTTTGGGAGAGTTTCCTTCAACCAGCGATTTTAGGGTGTAGTACGGTATGTTATTGATACACTGAAAATACCCTTCGTGGTAATGCCCCTGGAAAACAGCCTTAACATTGCCATGTCGCGCAAGTATTCTTCTGACAACCGCTGCGTGTTTCACGAAATAGGCGCCTGAGCCGTCGAGGCGGTGATGAATGAAAACCAGAGACGGCAACCCGCTTTTCTTCAAATCCTTTCTGAGCCACTGTAATTCCTGCGCGGGTATGTTAGCATCTTCCCATTTGTAATGGCCGCTGTCATAATCTGCCCCGGCAGAATCATAACACGCATCAAGCACTACACAGTGAAAACCCTGAATGTCAAATGAATAGTAACTCTCCCCCGGTTCAATGCCTGTATTTTCAATCACAGAAAGGAATTTTGATTTTGAAATACAATCCATATCGTGATTTCCGGCCACGTGGTAGCGCGGCCCGTTGAAACCGGCAAATGTTCTCTCTACCCTGTCGAGGTAGATCAGGGTTTTGGCAGGTATCGGAGGCTTGTCCATGTCCTTGAAATCGCCCAGTTCAATCACAAAATCAGGCTTCAGCAGGTTCATGGTATCCACAAATGCCTGCAGTTTCACGAGTGAACGACTGTAAGTACGGCTGCCGTTATCGGGAATATCGGCATAATGCACATCGGTAACAATACCGAAGCGTAAAACATTTCCAGCAGTTTGAGCGTTTAAGTCTGAAAACAATCCGGGAACAGCAAGCAGGATTATTGCAGCAAATAGCCAGGTGTAAAAGTGTTTTATTGTTCGCATAGAACATGAAAATTTCATGCTAAAGATAGCAATTAACTGATGCTCTAAAACACCCTTCCATCGCAGTTATAAAGCCCGCATGTACTGATTTTAGTTACTTTTACTGCCCTGAATCCAGAAAATGAAGAACCTTATCCTTTTGATTTCCATTCTTTTTTCGGCAACCTGCCTCTCTGCCCAAAGCATTGATTCTTCAGCAAATAAAATCCCTATTTATAACCCAACGGCTGACGCGGTAAAGGAAATAAGTCTCGCAGTTGAAAATGCAGCCAAAAGCGGCAAACATGTTTTTGTGCAGATTGGCGGCAACTGGTGTTCCTGGTGTTTGCGTTTTCACAAATTCGTTCACAACGATTTTCAACTCGACAGCTTAGTAAAATCCAATTATGAGGTTGTACTGGTGAATTTCAGCCGCGAGAATCAAAATCTGCCATTACTTGCTCAACTTGGTTATCCACAACGATTTGGTTTTCCGGTTTTTGTAATCCTTGATGGTAAGGGCAACCGGCTGCATACACAGGATTCGGCCCTGCTCGAAGACGGTGATAAAGGTTACGACCGCGCCAAAGTAATGAGTATGTTCAGCATGTGGTCGGCCGAAGCCATCATGAAAAGCGCCGAAAAATACAAGCCATAATACTCTTATAACCTCACAACCAACTTTTTATGAGTTCAAACCGCCGCACATTTATTTATCTGCCGTTTGCTTTTGCCTGTACGCTGGTTGCAGGGCTGCTTCTTGGCTTTTACCTGATGCGTGCCTCATTTATATCAAATCATTCCTTCCTTTTTAACAAACCGGCAGGCAATTCCGTAGGGCAAATCATCCAGTATATCAGGCAGAATTATGTTGATACGGTGAATGTTGAGCAACTCAACGAGGAGGCCATCAACGGCATGTTGCTGAGCCTCGACCCGCATTCGCAGTTTATTCCTGCTTCCGACTTCCACGAAGCCACCGATCCGCTTATGGGAAAATTCGACGGCATCGGGGTACAGTTTCGTATTGAATACGATACCGTTATCGTGATGAATACCGTTCAGGGCGGGCCTTCCGAAAAGATTGGCATTCGTGGTGGCGACCGCATTGTTAAAGTGGATGGAAAAAACATTGCCAATATTAAAATCACCAATGAACAGGTGATGAAATTGCTCAAAGGGCCGAAAGGAACCAAGGTGAAAGTCGGCATCAGGCGCAATGGCTATAGCAAGCTAATTGATTTTACCATCGTTCGCGATGCCATTCCAACGTGGAGTATTGACATTGCTTACCCGGTAACAAAAAGTACAGGATATATCAAATTGAGCAAATTCTCAGCCACTACCCATGATGAACTTTCCCGGGCACTGAAAAAGCTCAAAGACCAGGGAATAACCAAGGTGATTCTCGACCTGAGGGGCAATTCGGGCGGATATCTGAATGAAGCCATTTCCGTTTCTGACGAATTTTTACCGGCCAAAAAGCTTATTGTTTATACCAAAGGCCTGAACCGGCCAAAGCAATCAGCTTATGCTACTGCTGAAGGCGAATGGGATAACCTGCCGGTAGTAGTGCTCATTGACGAAAGTTCGGCTTCGGCCAGCGAGATAGTTGCCGGCGCGATACAGGATAACGACCGCGGAACTGTGATCGGCAGACGTTCGTTCGGTAAAGGGCTTGTTCAGGAACAAATAAACCTTAACGACGGTTCGGCATTGCGCCTTACGGTAGCCCGCTATTACACACCCACAGGGCGATGCATTCAAAAACCCTATACCAAAGGAGCCGAGGACTATTACATGGAATACTATCACCGGTTCGAAGATGGCGAACTTGAAAGCGCCGATAGCATCAAACTCAATGATTCACTTAAATATAAAACGCCCGGAGGGAAAATTGTTTATGGCGGAGGCGGTATTATGCCCGATGTTTTCATCCCTGTTGAGAAAGATTCATCCTTGTCGTTTTTCAACGAAACGGCCAACAAAGGACTGCTTTACCAATTTGCCTTCGACTATTCTGACAGGCACAGAAGTGAAATTTTGCAATTTAAAGACTGGAAAACTTTTGACCGGTTATTTAAGATTACACCTGCGTTGTATGGCGAGTTTACTGCTTTTGCCGCAAACAACGGGGTAACTGCCGGCACATCCGAAAAAGCCTCATCGCAATATCGCATTTCGGAACTGCTTAAAGCTTTCATTGCCCGAAACATATACAATGATGAGGGCTTCTACCCAATATACCTGCGTACCGACAAAGCGTTTCAAAAAGCGCTCGAAGCAGCGAACAAAGAAAGATTGTAATGAGTAAGTATTTTGAAATCCTTTCCGGCATATGATACTGGTTACTGGCGGCACCGGCCTCTTGGGTTCACATTTGCTATACGATCTTACAAAGCAGGGAAAGACCGTCCGCGCATTGGTGAGGGATATTCATGCAACACAACATGTTGAGAAAATGTTCAGGTTGCTGCACGGTTCATCCGAAACACAGTATTCTCTTATACAGTGGGTTGAAGGCGACATTTGCGACATCACTTCTGTTGAAACAGCCTTCGATGGTGTGGAAGAGGTTTATCACTGCGCCGCCCTGGTATCGTTTTACAAAGGCGACAATGCGCATATGATGAAGATAAATGCCGGTGGAACGGCAAACATTGTCAATGCGTGTTTGAAACATGGCGTCCGGAAACTTATTTATGCCAGTTCGGTATCAGCGCTCGGGCATCCTGAAAAAGGAGAAACAATTGATGAAACGGCACAATGGAAACCCTCGCATCGAAACAGCGGCTACGCCATAAGCAAGTATTCGGCCGAACGTGAAGTATGGCGCGGCATTGAGGAAGGACTTGCTGCCGCCATCGTAAATCCGTCGGTTATACTGGGCATTTCCTGCAAAAGTGCCGTTGAGAACAAGGTGTTTCAGAATTTGCGCCGCCTGCATACGTTTTACACCCGGGGAATTACCGGCTATGTGGATGTGCGTGATGTTTCCCGGGCAATGATACTTTTGATGGACAGCAACATCACGGCCCAGCGATACCTCATCTCAACCGAAAATCTCTCCTACCTTGAATTTGTGACGATGGGTGCCGAAATTCTCGGGAAAAAGAAACCTACAATCCTACTTAACCGGTTTTGGCTAAGTGTTACCTGGAGGATTGACTCAGTTTTCAGTTCAATCATCCGGAAAAAGCCCTTGTTTACTCCCGAAATAATAAGGCCGCTTTACACCAGCCATACATACTCTTCCGAAAAGTATAGGGCAGCCTTTAAGCATGAATTCATTCCAATAAAGCAAAGCCTTGCCGACGGATTTCGTCTGCTCGGTTTACTCCGGGAAGAAACAATTCGATGAATTGCGCTTTTATTTGCGCTGTGACGGCTCTTTGGTCCAATAGGCAGTCTTACCTAACCCCATCCACGATGCGCCGATATACCCGCGTATTTTCACCTTGGTGGGCGATTCAAAGTTGATGTAACAATTGTAGGTTTTCCCGCTCGAGGGATTATAAATTGTACCGTCGTTCCATTCTTTGGCATCCTTGTCAAAAACAAAGCCTTTAAGAATCTCCAACCCGATGATGGGCCGATTCTGGAGTTTTGCATCCGGATTTTTATCATCAACTTTTGGTTTTCCGTTTTTTAATGGCTCTTTAAGCCATACGATTTTACCGTAGTATTTCCCGTTGGTTGCTTTAAAAATCTGAACCTGCGACTTTTCGGCTCCCGTATCATCATCATAAGTCAAGTAAAAACCAACAATATTATCGGGTTTAACCTGGGCCTGCGATTGCTGTGGCAGTAGCCAGGCAAATAAAGCAAGGGCAGTAATTAAGATGTACTTCATGGTTTTGGAGATTTGGTTATGGTTTGGTCTTGATATTTGGTCCTGTAATTAATTCATTTCAAACATGTTACTTTTTCTTTACTGCAGCGGCCGGTTTGGGATTCAGGTCGGTATTCCAGAGTAATGATTCAAGAAGGCGTACATAATTGCGTTTTTCCTTGTTGGGTCGGTACACAAAACCATCCATAACTACAACACGTTGCTTCGACTGATCGACTATTGAATAATTAACGAATGGACCACCCATAAAATCGCCTTTTGTACTCCAGAGCCCCCGGGTTTCAACAGCATACTGTCCTTTAAAAGTTAATCGCTTAGCAACCGGCTTAATAACATCTTCGCTTACTATCATATATGATCCTTCTGAAGGGCCTGGTATGAATTGTGATGTGTAATGATTGCGAGTGGCACAAATTTGGCTCAGCGAAAGCTGTGTTGTATCAGTATAAGGATAAGCATAGATGAGAATGCCGAGGCTCATTTCGGTTGTCTCTTTACGAAGCCAGATAAACCCATTTTCGTTTTTTGCGAGGTAGAAGTCGGCAGGTATCGTCATGCCGATACCGGCAGTTTTTTCAATGGCTGTTTCAGCTTTAATATTTCTGTTCAGGGTGTTTGCTGCCAGGTTGCATGCACGTTCGTTTTGTTCGAACATGATGGTAATGGCCTCACCATATTTGTCAAAGTAATTCAGAAATGCCGAATCGCTTGCTGCCTTTATTTCAACAACCTGCTGTGGCGACGACCATACATTTTTCCGGGCATCTGCTTTGGTTTTTCCATTAGCGGGGTTTATATCAATGATAAAAACGTTTCGGTGTGGCTGTAAAAACCTTGTGAAGCTATTGTAAGGGACATTAACCAGTGAAAACCTTGCTTCCGACTCGGGCAAACCATCCATTTCGGCTCCAAACCTCTCCCTCATGGCTTGTCCGGCCTGGCTGTCCCATGTTTTCTTTTCGCAAACCACTAAAATCTCGGAACTTTTGCCCGTAGCATTAGCCTTTTTGCTTTTTACATTGCCGCATGCGGTAACAAACAGAACCGCTGAAACCAGAAACAGGAAAAATACTTTGTGATTCATGGTATAAAAAAAGCTGTTTAAGTGTCAAATTTCAACTAAAAAATTGAATACTTAAACAGCTTCGCTATTATTTATTTGGTTGATCAGCCTCCCGGCAGGATGACCTTAATCTTTTGGCCTACTTTAATGTTGTTTCCTTTCGGAAGATTATTCCATTGCCTGATTTGTTCAACAGTAACACCATCGTACTTTTGGGCTATACTCCAAAGTGTATCGCCGGCCTGCACCGTGTAAGTAATGTTACGAACATTGGCATTGTTGCTTTTGTTTGAAACTTTGGCATTAACATTCTTTTGTGTAGTGTCGGGAACCAAATCTGCAACAGTTGCCTGGTCAGGATTGTTAACACGCAGTTTCTGTCCGATAAATACCGTTGATTTGCTCAGGTTGTTCCATTCTTTGATCTCCTCCACAGTCACATGGTGTTTGGCGGCAATTTTGGACAGAAATTCGCCTTTCTTCACGATGTGATACACCGGCTTAACCGGTTGTGGCTTATTGTTTTTTGCTGTTGAAGGCAGTGGCCTCTGTTTTTGAACGGGGATATCCGTGCCGGCAACCTGTTCGTCATCTATTTCAATTGTATCGGCTGTGGCTTCTGCAAGGTTCAGGCTGTCGGGCGAGCCAAGCAACTCCTGCTTTTCTTTTTTCGCCGCCTGCGCTTTTGAGGCAAGACTGGCATCATAATTCGGGTTTTTTACCCTTGTATAGATGGCAAGATACTGACCGTATTTCAACTTTGAACTGCGAAGCCTGTTCCACCTCTTGATTTCACCGGTGGTGCAATGGTATTTTTTTGCAACCGATGCAATGGTTTCTCCTTTACGTACTTTATGGGTTTTCTTTTTCAGGATAAACTCCGGTTCATCCGTTGATACTACCTGATTGGGTTCATACGGTTTTAACTGATAGAAAGCATAGAGCGACTGCTCATTGTTGACAAAGTCGGCAACAGATCGTTGCGGAAGCCTGATGTAGTAAGGGTTAAGATCGGTAGCCGGGATATAGCCTTTCAAAAATCCGGGGTTCAAAAATTCAAGTTCATCTTTTGATATTTTTAGTTTCTCGGCAAGCAGCGTGAGGTTAAGCGGTTTGCGAACAGCAACGGTATCAATTTCATTATACGTTATCCGGGGCCTGACGGGATAAAGGTTGTGTTCAGCAGCATGGTGCATTACGTAATTAACGGCAATAAAAGCAGGAACGTAATCGCGTGTTTCGGCAGGCAGAAATGGACGGATCTCCCAGAAACTTTTTTTGCCTCCCGAACGGCGGATTGCTTTGTTCACATTACCCGGACCTGAGTTGTAAGCCGCAAGTACGAGCAGCCAGTCGTTGTAAATGTTATAGAGATCGCAAAAGTGGCGGCATGCTGCAACTGTTGATTTTACAGGATCGCAGCGATCGTCAACATACGATGTAACTTCGAGGCCATACACTTTTCCTGTTCCGTACATGAATTGCCATAAACCACTGGCTCCGACACGCGAGCGCGCATCAGGACGCAAAGCCGATTCAACTATGGCAAGATATTTTAATTCGAGAGGCAGGTTGTACTGGTCGAGCTTTTGCTCAAACATGGGGAAATATATCTGTGCAAGCCCCATCACTCTTTCCATCAATGCCCTGCGGCGGTTGGCGTAGAGATCAATGAAGTTTTTTACATATGCATTATACGTAAGGCTTATGGGCGACTCAACATCGAGCCGCTGCAGCCTGTAATAGTAAACTGAATCGGGATAGGAAGGAACAAAATTTGGCAGGAAATTATACTTGTTACGTGAAAGCTGTTCATTGATCTGGCGGCTGTTCTCGAAATATTTCAGGTTGCTCAGGCTGTCGAGCGCAGCAATCATAGGATCGTCAAAAACCATAACAGGCGCTGTAGCTATCGTTGCAGGTTCAGAAACCGGTTGTGTTTGCTGTGCTTTTACAAGACATACCGGCAGGAGGAGGAGCAGTACTAGTACAGTTGCAAAATATTTCATTACAGGTTTAATGTTATTTTAATTTATTGCAGGTATTACTTTGTTATTTACCAACATATTAACCGGACATAAAAATATAAAAAACCAAAGGGATTAATGAGTGGTTTTTTATATTTAATTCACAATGGCCTGTTAAAATGTCAGGACTCGTAAGTTTTTCATTATCAAGTGTTTTCACAACAAAACACCGATAGCCTTAACGGTACAGCCGGGGTTACACCCCGCAGGCAAATATTCAGACGAAGGCTTATTTTGCCGGTCCTTCTCCTGATTTTGAGGAATCATCGTCGGTTTTCATGCCGTCTTTGAATTCCTTCACGCCACGGCCAAGCCCGCGCATGAGTTCCGGGATTTTACGTCCACCGAAAATTAACAGCACCACTGCAACTATCAGTATTATTTCCCAGGGTCCAAGCTTGCTCATGTTATTTGCTTTAAGTAAAGAATGACTTTTTTTGCGTTTTATTGCGACAAAGATACAAATTATGCCAAACTGAATCAGTTATGAGCTATTTCTGTAACTTTTGTCTTACCTAATGAATTGTTTTTCAATGCTATTTTGATATCCAGGCTTCAGGATTCTGTGCATAAGTGCCATGCCATAATTCGAAATGGAGCATTGTTTTGTTTTCTTCAGGATCGGTAAATAGCGTGCCGAT
The DNA here is from genome assembly GCA_022711175.1 of Bacteroidota bacterium. Lineage (GTDB taxonomy): Bacteria > Bacteroidota > Bacteroidia > Bacteroidales > UBA4417 > UBA4417. Next base: position 23,562 of record JAKLFM010000028.1, read on the forward strand.
TTCCTGCCGGATTTTAACTTTTTGTCCTTTCTGAACGGCAACACTCTTAAGGTTCGAATACACGGTTAAGTAGTCACCGTGACGCACAATTACCACGTTGTTCAGGTTTACAATGGATATAACGCTCGACACTACTCCGGGGAACACTGCTTTTGCCTTTGTATCGGCAGAAGTGACAATATCTATGCCATTGTTGCGCACTTTAATATTCTTAAACTCCGGGTGGGCGTGCTCACCAAACGAAACAGCAATTACGCCCCTGTCAACCGGCCATGGTAACCGGCCCCTGTTGCCTGCGAAATCTTTCGAAAGACTTATTTCTTCGGCCGTGCTCGACATACCTGGCGCTTCTGCAACCGGTTTTGTTGCTGTTTTGGTTTCGGTTTTTGATCCTGTCTCGGTTTTCACATTGGCTTTGGGTGCGCTTTTAGCAGCTGCCGCAGCCTTTGCTTTTTCAGCTTTTACTTTATTCATTTCCTCCGCAACCACTTTTTCAATCGCCAATTGCAGTTTACGCAAAGCGGCCTGGTTTTCCTGTAATTTGCGTGCGAGGTTTTTTTCCTGTTTTGAAAGCCCTTTTATGGTTTGGTTTTTCTCGTCCTGCTCAATTGTTAGTTGCTGTTTTTCAGCTTGTTGTCTATGTATCAGCGTGAGTTTCGACGATTTCTGATTTTGGTACTGGGCTCTTTTTTGCCAAAGTAACTGCTGGGTCTTTTGGATGGTAGCCGCCTGCTCCTTACGGTAATCGCTGTATTGCTGCATATACCTCAGCCTGCGGTATGCCTGGTTAAAATCCTTCGACGAAAAGATAAACATCAGACGGTCATAAGCGTTTCGGTTTTTATAGGTATTGTAAATAAGCTTGGCGTATTCGTCCTTCAATCCTGATAAAGTTGCCGACAGGTGTGCAATTGTGTCGTTGAGTAAAGCTACTTCGCGGTCAATGCCTGTAACCTCGGTCCCAATTTCACGGATAAGTTCTTCGCGTCGGTTGATTTTTTTATTGATCAGGTACAATTGATTGAGGTTGCTTTCCTTGCTCTTTTTTGTCTCGCTGAGCAACTGATTCGTATAACGGATGTCCTTCTCAATTTTGGCTTTACGTTCCTGCAGCGATGTTTTATCCTTCTGGCCATATGAAAATCCTCCACCACGCAGCAGCAGGATGGTAAAGATCAATAATATGGTTTTGCCTGAAGGCTTTATAGACAACATGTTGATTACTGTTCTTTTACGGCGGGTTTCCAGTCGTGAATTTCTGTATAATTTTCGGGTATTCTGAACGGAAATGACAGCTGGTCCGGATTGATCGTGATTTTTGAATAGGCTATCCTGATTTTTACATTGTTGTCACTGGTTTCAACACGAAATTCGAGTTCCGACGGAACCAGCTGGTTATCAACCGCTTCGAATGCCTGGTATCGGGCTGTAAAGCGCCGGTTATCCTTATCGGTTTCGTTAAGTACCACCTTATTTATTTTGAAATTATCGGGATTTAGCCAAATGCTTTGAATGGGAATACTGATTTCGGGTTCATTTCTGCGCACATATCTTTTCAGTTTCAGGCGGTTTACCGTGTGCAGCTTATATTCCTGCCCGTCAACCTGTGCTTTGAAGCGGCTGTTCTCATAAAACGAAAAATCATTACCGGTAAGAAATGCCTGTGCCATGTCGAAATCAATGGTTTTGTTCAGCATTTCGTTGATGAATCCGAAATTCTTTTGCAGGTAAGTGGCATTTATCCTGTTGAGATACCTGATGGAATCGTTGGTTAGCATAAATCGCGCCATTTCGATACCCAGCAGGGGCGTTACCGATATCCAGATAATGCTGTCGCGATAAATGCGGAGTTGGCCTTCGAACGAAGTTTCTTTACGGTCTTTTTCGATTGTGGCTGAAAATTTTGCCGAGAGGTCTTCAAATTTCAATTCATGTGCTTTCAGATTCTGGAAGAGGTACTCGGGGCCTTCTTCTTTAAGTGGGGTACGGATGGCTTTTCGCGATGTAGTGCATGAAAGCATCAACATCATTGCCAAAACAGACATCAGTACTAAACCAAATCTGCTGTTTTTCATCCCGTTATTGTCCTTTCAGTTTTTTTTCAAGTTCGGTGCTGTTTCCACCGGCTTCCTTTGCTTTTAACCATAACTGAGCGGCTTTTGCTGGGTCGCCAAGTTTTAAATATACATCGCCGAGGTGCTCCAGCAAATCGGGGTCTTCTTTGGTACTAAGGTTTACAGCTTTTTCAATCCATATTCTGGCTTCTTCAAGCTTACCAAGTTTGAACAATACCCAGCCATAGGTGTCAAGATTGGCGGGGTTACCGGGATCAAGTTCTGCGCCTTTTTTCGCCATTTTTTCGGCTTTGTCTAAATCCTTGTCCCGAAGTGAAAGATAATACGCGTAATTGTTCAGCACGTATGAGTTGTTTGGATCAAGGCGCAGGGCTTTCTCGTAATGTTCATCCGAAAGCGAATACTCTTTTAACTGATTGTACGCGTCTCCCAAAGATGAATAAAACTGGGTTAAAAGCGCGTCGTTGCCCGAAACCAGTTTAACCCCTGCCTGAAATGCTTTAACGGCTTTTTCGTTTTGTTTTAACTGCGAAAGTGCAATGCCTTTAAACAGGTATGGAACCGGCTGCAAAGGAAACAATTCGAGCGCCCGTGAACTTTCGTTCAGCAGTGCATTCCAGTCCTGAAGCGACGCTTCGGACTGCATCAGGCTTTCCCAACCGGCATATTTGCTGCTGTCAATGGCAATTAGTTGCCTGAATTCATTGCGGGCAGCAAGATACTGTTTGTCCTGCAGCAAAAGGTCGCCCAACAATGAATGTGCCTGTGGCTCCATGGGGTGTGTTTTTGCAAGAATGCCGGCAAGTTCAAGCGCTTCTTCCTTCTGATTCACATATATATCCTGAACTGTAAAATAAGCAGTAAGTACCCTTATTTTGGTTTCGATATCGAGTGAAGGATTTTCGAATCCTGTTTTTAATTCTTCCAGCGATTTTACTTTGTCGCCTTTGCGCTTATAAAAATCAGCAAGCGAAATATGGATGTAAGGATCGTTGGGATTGGCTTCTGCAATTTGACGATAGAAATCCGAAGCTTTTTCTTCTTCGCCAATGGCAATGTATGATTCAGCCAATATCGAAAGGTAGCGTACCTTTTCTTCGGGAAAGGTTTTGATAAGGCGGTTTATCTCCTCTTCGGATTTATCGGTTTTTTTCTGCAACAGGTATATACGCTGTTTCTGAAGAGAAATCTCTTCGGTTATACCGATAATATTTTCAATTTCGTTGTAAGCATCAATAGCCTCGGATGGTTTATTGGCCATCAGGCATGAATTGGCAAGCTCATACAGGTAATCAACGTTGCCGGGGTACTGCTTAGTCAGTTGCTGGGTAATTCTCAGTGATCCTTCATTGTTCCCCGATTTTTTATAGATATCGTTGAGCAACAACTTGTACCATACGTTTCGCGGGTCAATTTCAGAAGCCTTTTCGGCAAGTTGAGCTGCGGTTTTAAAATCGCTTTGCTGGTAATACAGTTGCGACAATTCATAGTATGCGGCATCAGCCGATGGGTCTTTTTCGATACAAAGCTGGAATAAAGCAAGGGCTTTAGGTAAGTCGCCAAGCACTTTGGCTTTGGTGGCATCAATAAATATTGCGGTGACTGCGGTGCGGTCAATAGCGGCAAGAGCGTGTTCGCTTTGTTTTTGTTTCCGTTCCTTTTTATTTTGGGCGGTAGCCGGCTGAAACATCAGCAACATCAAAAACAAATAAATCAGTATAGCGGGTTTTTGCATTGAGCGTTTGTTATTGTAAAGAGATATCAATCCGGCTGATCCAACAAATTTAAAGCAACCGGCTAAGCGTTGGGCTTCATATCCGTGAGGCAGGTTAACCGATCGATGAACAGCCTTATTCTGCATTTTTGCTACTTTTCAATTTATTGACCGGAATAAGTGATTTGAGTTTACTTAAACGGATTTTTTCGGTTTTTAGCACAAATACGACATACATTGCCAGTAGCACTGTATTTACTGTCATTCTTATCCACGCGGCTTGTCCGTTCAGCAACTGACTTATGCCAAACAATCCTATCCCCACAGCGAAATAGAGCATTATTGTCTTGATATCGTATGGAATTGGGTAGTATTTGGTTCCCAGCCAATAGCTTATAATGATCATCACAACGTAGCTGAAGAATCGGCTCCATGCTGAGGCAAAATACCCGTAAACCGGCATAAAAATAACGTTTAATACCGTGGTCACAGCCAGCCCTGCAAGGGTGATGTAAATCGCAAACCGGGTATGGTCGGTTAGCTTGTACCACATTGAGAGGTTAAACGTAACTCCAAGTAAAATATTGGATATCAACACTATCGGTAATACACCCATTCCCGAACGGTAATCCTTGCCGAGTATGAGGGCAAAAATATCGGCATACAATACAATCCCCAGGAAAATGAGTATGCAGAAGGCCACAAAATACTTCATCACATCGGCATAGGTTTTGCGAATGTCACTTTTATCAGCTGATGCAAAGAAAAACGGTTCGGCTGCATACCTGAACATTTGCACGAAAAGAACCATGAAAACGGCAAGTTTCATCACAGCATTGTAAACACCGAGCTGCTCCTGCCAGGGTGATGATACCGGTGCGAAAAAACGGAAAAGCGGCCTGTCAATAAAATCATTTGCCACACCGGGCAACCCGGCAACCATAAGCGGCAGCGAATAGGCCATGAGTTTTTTCCAAAGGGTAATTGAAAATTGAAATGATGTTTTAAGTAAACGCGGAAGGAAAAGAATCATGGCTACAACTCCGCTCAGCATGATCGCGAGCAAAATATAACCGTAATCTGGTTTTGCAGGGATAAAATTCAGCAGGAACGAATCGGGGTGCTGTGCTAAATAACCGGGAACAACAAAGAAAAGTACCAGGTTGAAAACTACTTCGGAAATAATCTTTACCGATCGCAACAGGGCAAAATTCCAGGGGCGCTGTTCAAAGCGCAATTGAGCAAAGAAAATGGCAGTAATTGCATCAAAAGCAAGGATCAAAGCCACATAGATAAGATAGACCGGCGGATGCCCCATAGCCCTGCCAAGTGAAGGCGCCAGCATCCAGATAGCTGCAACCAGTAAAAACGAAACAAAACCAAGCGTTACCAGCGCGGTTGAAAACAGTTGCCCGGCTTTACCCTTTTCCTTATTGGCATATCGCAAAAACCCGGTTTCGAGTCCCAGGGTAAGAACTACCTGCAGCAGGGCGATGTATCCCATCAATTCGCTGAAAAGGCCATAATTTCCCGTGCTGATAATGCGGGTATAAAGCGGAACGAAAAAAAAGTTGATAACACGGGCAACTATTGAGCTAAGGCCGTAAATAGCCGTTTGGCCTGCAAGTTGCTTGATGGGATTCAAATGGTGCAAATTTTGACCGCAAAGGTACAGAAATAACCTGCTTCAATATCAATCGGCTGCGAGGGGCAGTTCAACATAAAATGTAGTGCCTGCATCGGGAACCGATTCAAACCATATCCGTCCGCCTGAAATTTCGATGATATTCTTTACCATGGCCAGCCCCAATCCCATGCCTGCCGATTTGGTGGTAAAATTGGGTGAGAATATCCTTGCTTGTTGCTCAGGCAGAATGCCGCTTCCGTCGTCGGAAATTGCGATCAGGCAGTTACCCTGTGTTTGTGAGAGGCTGATGACAATATTGCCCTGCCTGCCAAAAGGTATTGACTGAACAGCATTTTTTACCAGGTTGTTAAATACCCTGAGCATCTGGTTTTCGTCGGCATTCACAAAACAGTGATCAACCGAGGTATTTAAGGAGATATTGTGATTTGAAGCACCGGCAAACAAGCTAACCGGGTGGCTGAGCAGCGGAACAATGTCCACTCGCCTTATGGCAGCTTCAGGCATTTGAGCAAAATCAGAGAACTCCTGTGCGATTTCTGATAATGTATCAATCTGCATAACAAGTGTTTGTGAGAATTTATTTAGCCTCTGATCCCAGTCGGGCGCCTTATCTTTCCATGCCCGCATCAAGTGCTGCATACTTAGTTTGATGGGTGTAAGCGGGTTTTTAATTTCGTGCGCTACCTGCCTGGCCATTTGCCGCCAGGCGCTCTCCCTTTCTGATTGTGCCAGGAGTTCGGCCTTATGGCCAAGTTCATCAATCATGCTGTTATATTCAGCAACCAGGCTTCCTATTTCGTCGTTTCCCGCCCATTCAATTTTGGCATTCGTACGCCCGAGCTGCAATGTGCCAAGTTTTGATTTAATCAGCTGCAGGGGCTTTGTAATATATTTTGAAATAATCAAAGCCAGGAAAACAGCCAGTGCTATGAGGATGATATACGTATTGGCAAATGTTGCCAGGAAATTGGAAAGTTCCTGTTTTTGTTCCGTTTGACGGGAGAAATAAGGCAGGTTAACGATGCCGATTACCTGGTTGTCATAATTGCGAATGGTGGCATACGCCGACAAAAATTTGTACTTTCCAATGGTTTCGTTGTGAAAATAGTATGATTTGTGATTATCCGTCACATTGAACCTGCTGACTGGGTTTATCTGCGTCGAAATGAGCTTGTCGTCAAAAATCTGCCTGCGCGAGGAAGCTAGCAACTCACCGCCGGTCGAATAAAGGTTTACATCAATAAACAATGCATTGGCAATACGGTCGAGGGCATCGGACAGCAGAGTCTCATCATCGGTGTTAAGTTGTTGATATTCTGATAATAGCATTTCCAGTTCATAGCGTACCGAGTTCATTTTCTCGCGCACGATTTCCATATTTTTTGTTTCACTCAGCCTGATCAGGTTGAGGATAGTGACTGTGCCGATAACAACTGAAGAAGCAAGAATAATAGCAACCAGGGCGGCCTGTAAGCGTACCCTGAAAGTTAAATTCAGCTGTTTTAATGAAAGTTGTTTTGCAGACAACAGGTGAAAGAAAAGCATAAATACCGACAGGAACAGGAAAATGTAAGAGAAGGGTGCAATACTTTCGGCCGGTGACAAGTTTCGATGGCTGATAACAAGTTGTGCCATATTATTGATCGGAAAAAGCTGATGGTTGTAACTGTTGTAATTAAAATTAGCGTCGGTCCCGGAAATTCCTTTTTTGCCGAACATATGGAGATCGTAAGCATAACTTCCTGCACTTTTTATGAGTTCACCCTTGTTATAGATGGCATAGCTGTAATCGTAAAGAAAAGCCGGGTCAGCCGATTTCTTATCGAGAAGCAGTTGCGGGTAACCGGTAGAAAAGAAATTGTTCTTTGAAATTATCTCTACATAAAGAAAATAAGGCGTTTTGAGTCCGGTGATTTCCGGAGTAAGCGCTATCCTGCCGGTATAATACATCATATCGAGCGCGTTATCAAAAAAGTACAATCCTGAAACGGAGGTTTGTTTTCCGTTTTTCATTATCTCATCATCAAAATAATCACAACATTCAACAATGCTGTTATCTGGCTTTATCTGAAGCTTTTTACCTGAATAACAGAGTGTTATCTGTAACCTGAATTTTGACCAATACCCGTTAAAATGGTTGTTCATCAGGTATTTAATAATATCTTGCTCTGCTTCCGGATTCGATTGGAACGACTTCAACGCCTGTACCACATTATTATCCAGCAAAATCTCGTTGCTCACTTTCCCGAATTTATATTCAGCCATGCTGTCACGATATTCGGTAAGGTGCAGCGCCATGAGTTTCCGCTTTTCAAGTTCATGATGGCGGTTGTAAAGGTTGAGCGAAAAATTGGCCAATATGGCGAGGATAAAAACGTATAATACTGTTTGCGACAGTTTTATCCGTTCGATTTTACCTTCCCTGTGCTGAAAATAGAAGATAATAAAAACAACTAGAATTATCAAGGAATAATATGCGTTAAAGTTCCTCTCTGTAATGAGGAATATAAAATAGAGGAGCGAACCCGATATTCCTGCAATTAAAAAGGATTTTGCACTGTTACCGTATCCGATTAGCCACCGGCATAACGAAAGGAAAAAGAAAAGAAATGTAAACAACAATGCGGCTATGATGGTATATCCGGTAAGTGATAACAATGAAATCCTGAAAATACCATCGAAACCAAACGGAATACTGCTGTTTATTACCAATCCCCTGAAAAGGATATTCATGGCATGAAACAGCAACAATATCAGAAGAGTGCCACCAATCAAAGAAATATAGCGATAAATATTGTTTGGTTTGATATAATTTCTGCTTTTACCCATTCCATTGAAGGTAAGCCATGATACCTCAAGTGCAATGATCATGTTAATGAAGAAATCGCCCAGCGATGGCAACCATTCTGAAGATGCATAGAAGATAGGGCTGAACAAATCAGATTCGTAAAGCAATGAAGGCAAGCTGAAATAAAACTGTATTGCCCGAATAATAAGAACATCAATGTAGAAGGCCAATAATAACCATTTGGAATTCAGTTTTTTATAAACCTCTTTATATAGTTCAAATACAAACGCGATCAAAATAATTAAACAAAGGCTGACAAGTATAAAAAGAACCGGAATTACCCAAGGCCCTGGGCGAGGCATTCCGCTGAACGAAATGAAAAAAAGTGGTTTGCCTTCTGAAGAAGCAATTTTGTACTGTTGAACGGTTTCCTTTCCTGGAGATGCAGATATTATCGTATTACCCGGAATGGAAAATTCACCTAAAAATGAATCCGGCAGGTAATCATTGTGGTATTTATAGCCATACTTAAGCAACTGCAATCCTATAACACAGTATTCCGGCGTTTCCTTTTTCACAGCTAAATACCATCCATTCCCAAAATTAATGGCCTGTGGTGTAAAAAGAACACTATCATAAGTTTCGGGGGCGGGAAACGTATTGTCGGTCCAATAAGTCAGCTTGCCATTTCTGTAAATAAGGAATATTTCGCCTTTTTCATTGAAATGTTCAGCGAAATGGTTTTGCAGAAATAGATTGAATGACTTTTCTCTCTTTAATAGTTCCGAAAGGATTGAACCGACTTCGGCAGAGAGTTTTTGCTGGCTCACTTTTACTTCTTTTGTCAACCTTGCTGTGATATTTTCCGGTTTGCGATTATTAACAACAACGATCGAAATGAGTAATAAGGAAACAAGCAGAATCCCAAATGCTACCAGGAGGTAGCGTGAACGGCGGTTGAAAAAATCGGAAATTTTCATCTCTGCTTCTCTAATCTCAATGTTTGCAAGGCTTTCAGAAGATTCTTATTTTAATGCGTTTTGCCGGATTTTTTCTGATTTTTCGGGTCAACCCATTATAAAGGCACAAAAATCGTTTTAAAGGCTTTATTTGAAGTTTTCTTGCTTTTTTGCCACAAAAATCATGCTTGAGTAGTTATTTCCCCTTTTTGCTTTCACATTTGAACGTATCCCGGAAATGAATGCACGGATCCAGTGGTTTTTTCTTTGAAGATATTTTTCGCTGAGCAGACTAACGTAAAACGAGTCAAATTTCATCGGTATTTTTTCTATACACTGGAAGCCGTGTTTTGTTAAAATCATTTCCATGGTTTTCACGGTGAAATGATAAAGGTGCCTGGGAACATCATAACCTGCCCAGTGTTCCTTATAGTATGCAGCATCGGGCGAATCAGCGTTTGGAACTGCAATAAAAACATATCCGTCATCTTTCAGCAAACTTCTGATTTCCTGAAGTCGTCTGTTTATATCCGGCACATGTTCGAGCACATGCCATAAGGTTACAATATCCTGCTTTTGTTGCGGAGATGTTTTTAGCCAATCTTCATCCTTTACATCAAGGTGGTTTACATTCAGGGAGAATTCGCGGGCTTTTTCATTGGGTTCAACTCCTATAGTTTTCCAGCCACGGTTCTTGAAATACTTCAAAAATTCGCCGGTAGCGCAACCAATATCCAGGATTGAAGTGCCTTTTGCAAATCGTTTTATTAACCTGTATTTCGATGCAATGGTGAATTTCCGGATATTTTGGTACACGAAACTGAAAAGCCCTGATCGTGTGTTGGAATGTGAAATATAGTCTTTCGATTCGTAATATTTCCCAAGTTCTGACGCATCGGGTCGCGGATTTGTAAACCTGAACGAACAATGATCGCAACTCACTATGCTGAAGTTTTCGCGGGTAAGAAAATAATCCGAAACATTGAGGTATGTCTTGAAATCGGGATTTCCACAAACCGGACATTTTACCAGAGATTCCATTTTAACTTTTGCGTATTACCAAATAAGGTCTTTTGTCATAAATTGATTTTGTTTCACGTGAAACAATCGTCAGCGGCCAATATAAACAAGCAATACCGAAATATCGGAGGGCGATACTCCGCTGATACGCGATGCCTGGCCAATGGTTGCCGGTCTTGCTTTTGAGAGTTTGTCCCTTGCTTCCCAGGAGAGCGCCTTGATGCTCCAATAATCAAAATCGGGTTTTAGAACCATATCTTCAAATTTCGAAAGTTTATGCGCAATTTCCATCTCTTTTTCAATATAGCCTTCATATTTCACAAGAATTTCGGCTTCTTCAATTATTTCATCTCCGGCTTTAAGTGCAACTGAAACATGGTGAAACAATTCAGGGATAGTTTTCATCAGGCCTTTAAGATCAACCTGCGGACGAAGCAACAATGAAGCGATTTTTACTTTTTGAAGTATAGCAGCTGTACCTTCACTTTCCAGGTAACCATTAACCAAATCAGGTGAAACACTTTCACTTTTCAGATAATGAATAAGTGATTCAACGGCGGTTTTCTTCTCCGTAACCCTATTAAACCTGTGCTCCGAAGCTAATCCGAGCTGGTAGCCCTTTTCGGTTAAACGCAGATCGGCATTGTCCTGTCTCAGCAAGATACGGTATTCGGCCCGAGAAGTAAACATACGGTAAGGTTCGTCAACACCTTTTGTTATCAGGTCATCAATCAGAACGCCAATATAGGCTTCGGAACGTTTAAGAGAAAAAGGTTCCTTGCCTGTGCAATTCTGGTGTGCGTTAATACCGGCTATTAATCCCTGTGCAGCAGCTTCTTCGTACCCTGTAGTACCATTAATTTGTCCGGCGAAAAACAAGTTAGTAATGAGCCTGGTTTCAAGTGTTGGTTTGAGCTGAACCGGAGGAAAATAGTCATATTCGATGGCATACCCGGGGCGAAAAATCCTTGCATTTTCGAGCCCCGGAATAAGGTGCAGGGCTTTAACCTGTATTTCTTCGGGAAGTGAAGAGGAAAAACCGTTGAGGTAATATTCAACAGTATTCCAGCCTTCGGGCTCAACAAATAACTGGTGACGGGTTTTATCGGCAAACCTGTTTATTTTATCTTCGATTGATGGGCAATACCTTGGACCTATTCCCTCAATACGTCCTGTAAACATGGGTGACTGATCAAATCCTGTTTTCAGAACTTCGTGTACTTCTGGACTTGTATATGTTATGAAGCAGCTCCGCTGCTGTGCAGGAGGTTTAGTATCGGTGAACGAAAATGTGCCAGGATTTTCGTCCCCTTTTTGTTCCTGCATTTTGCCGAAGTTGATGCTTCGCCCATCAATTCTTACAGGAGTACCTGTTTTCATTCTGTTGGATTCAAAGCCGAGATCTCTCAGATTTTCGGTCAAGCCCAATGCAGCTTTTTCACCGATTCTGCCTCCGCCAAATTGCTTAAGCCCGATATGAATTAATCCATTGAGGAAAGTACCGTTGGTAAGAATAACTGCTTTTGCGGTAATCCTGTGGCCCATGGATGTTACAACTCCCCTTGCGAATCCATTAGCTGTTAAAATTCCGGTTACAGTATCCTGCCAGAAATCCAGATTATGAATACCTTCAAGCGTTAACCTCCACTCTTCGGAGAATCGCATTCTGTCGCTCTGTGCCCTCGGGCTCCACATTGCGGGTCCTTTTGAGCGGTTTAACATGCGAAACTGAATCATGGTTTTGTCGGTTACAATACCTGAATAACCTCCAATTGCATCGATTTCGCGGACTATTTGTCCTTTTGCTATTCCTCCCATAGCGGGATTGCACGACATTTGTGCAATCGTCATCATATTCATTGTTATAAGCAGTACCGATGAACCAAGGTTTGCAGCAGCTGCCGCAGCCTCACATCCGGCATGACCGGCTCCAACAACAATTACATCGTATTCTTTAAACAATTTAATCTCGTTTCACGTGGAACAACAGCCGGAACCTTTATCTGTCAATGGTTCCGTCATTTTAGCTTAGACTCTCATTAAGTTTTTCGAGGCAACGATTTTCACTGTTTCTCATTTCTGATTTTTCAATCTCGGTTTTATCCTTTTGTCCTGTGAGGTGAAGGATTCCGTGAACCATTACCCTGTGTAACTCTTCGGCAAAGGTATTTGAAAACTTGCGTGCATTTTCGGCAACCCGTTCAATGCTGATATATATATCGCCCGACAATATTTTCCTTTCTGAATAATCGAATGTAACAATATCTGTTAACGTATTGTGCTTCAAATACTTTCGATTTATATCCAGTAAAAAGTCATCGTTGCAAAATATATAATTGACGTCTCCGGGTTTGTATCCGGCTTCAATAATTGTCTCGGTCAACCATTTACGTAGTAATTGCCTTTGCTGTAGTTTTAAGAGTACTTCCTGAAAATTGAATGTGATCATGACTGGCAGGGATTATTCAAAGGTTAGAAAGTATTCATTTGCTTTCTTTTTGTAAAAAGGCTTAAGTGACGGCGGCACTGTTCGGATCATTTCGCTTTCTCTTTGTTTGATTTTGTTGTATTCAAAAAAAGCTGCAGGGTTAATGTTTTGTTTATCAATGCCTTCGTTAGATTCACGCTTTTGATCCTGTTCCCGCTGTTGCTCGGCTTTTTCACTTTCGAGTAATCGAGTAACAATATCCTGCTGCCGAAGCATGGTTTCGCGGGTAATCCGTTTGTTTACAAGGTCTGTTTCGGTTTGTTCCATCTGTTGCATCATTTGTTTGATGTTTTTATCAACACCGCTACCTTGTTTTTGCATCTCCTCCCCTGCTTCCTGCAATTGCTTTCTCAATGCTTCCTGCTGTGCTGCCATCCTTGCGAGTTGTTCGCTCAGTTTACGATTTCCCTGCTGCCCCGGCTTATTTCCAGTCTTTTCCATTGAGTTTTTCATTTCTCCCAGCTGCTTGTTCAATTGTTCCTGAAGCTGCCTCAATGATTTCATTTTTCCGCTTTTTCCGCCACCGGACTTAGGATTATTGCATTGCGATTTTGACTTTCCCGAGCCGCTCATCGGCATATTCGATTCCATTTCTTTCATTGATTCAGCCAGCATAAGTGCAAGATCATTCACTGATGTCATGATATATTGCTGTTTTGATTTGGCTGTGGGAACCGTTCGGTTGTTTAGCGCTTCAATGGTTTCACCCATGTTGTTGTTAATTGCGCTGATTTCACGCATTACGAAAGGCTGTATTGCTGCTTGTCGTTTACTAAGCTGTATGAGCGAATCTTCAACCATCTGCAGGTCATCCTTCAGGTTTTTTTGGTCCTGTATTGCCTGAATATACTTTGGATTGTTAACTCCGATAGTATTTAGCCTGTTCATTAATTCTTCCTGTCCGAACGAAATGTCCACGAGGTTTTCAAGAATCTGGCGCAGCGTTTCAATATCCTCAGCATTGTTTTCCTGTTCCATTTCCTGCTGCATGTTCTGCAGTTTATTACCTAGCTCCTTCATTTT